>NZ_FNGR01000025.1:0-97601 GCF_900103045.1 Ensifer sp. YR511 | reverse complement strand
GCAAACGCCGCCCCCGCGGCTCGAGGAAACCGCGCGACGGCACTTTTCCTGCTGCCTGCAGGATATCGCAACGTCCTGATTTCGTTGGTGATCGTTCGCAGTTCGGGCATTGGGAAGGCGACTTGTTGATCTTCCAACGTGACTTAGGCAACGCCAACGTAACCTCGCTGATCGAGCGCAAGAGCCGTTACACCGTGATGATCAAGAACCCGAGCCGGCACTCACGACCCATCATGGACAGGATCATCGAAACGTTCTCTCCCTTGCCAGCCTTTGCCCGGCAGAGCTTCACCTTCGATCGCGGCACGGAGTTTACCGCTTTCAGGGCTTTGGAAGATGGCATCGGCGCGCGGAGCTGGTTTTGTGACCCCAGTGCACCGTGGCAGAAGGGTGCGGTGGAAAACACCAACAAGCGCATCCGCCGGTTCATGCCAGGCGATACCGATCTTGCAGCCGTGTCGCAACGCAAGCTCGTCCAGCTTGCGCGCCATCTCAACAATCAGCCGAGAAAGTGCCTCGACTACAAGACGCCGGCCGAAGTGTTCCGGGCACATTTGCAAGAGGGAGGCTGAACCCCTACCCTGAAAACCGGCGTGTTGCACTTCAGTTAGGATCTCCCGCGTTGCGTCAATCCCTTGTGAGCGTAATCCCTCGCCGAGTGCTTGCTTCTGTCCGCAGTCGGCGCTGTGCCGCTGTTCTATGGTGTCTGCCAAGGAAGGTTGGCCAATCTTTGAAGGCGCAGTCATCGCGTGCTGCTGATCGCATAGCGGCCTAACCTATCCACCGTCCCGGCGAAGGGACCTTGCTCCGGTGGACTGATGGTTGTGCCCGTCCGAAAACCTGTCTTGTCGTCTCCTCCGATCAAGCCACCAGGGTGGGCGCTCCCTGATGCGCGATGAAGGTGGGCCGCCTCGTAGAGCGCGGTTCGCACGCTGCCATCGCCGATCTTCGAGATGCGACCGCTATGATCGGTCTCGCCCGATTGATATTTCCTTGGCGTCAATCCGAAGTGCGGCCCCACGGCGCGTGACGATCGGAATCGCTCCGGCGCATCGATGGCCGCCACAAACGTCAGCGCCACCAGGACGCCAACGCCGGGCGTCGTCATCAACCTGAGGGCATTGTCGTCCTGACGGGCGATGGCGCGCAGCGTGCGCTCAAAACCTGCAAATTCTTGCACCAGCGCGTCGCGTACCTTCAGCAGCGAAGAGGCGATCGCTTCCAAGGTCGAATGGCCTGCAATCAGTTCGCGAATGCGCCCCGCGTAAGTGCACCGCGTCGTCGGCCCGACCTTGAGGCCGAAGCCGCGCAGGATGCCCCGGATGCTCATCTCGATGTCGTGAAGCTTGCCCTGAATGAGCTTGCGGGCAGTCAGCAGCGCACGCACCTCCTGGGCGGCGAGAGATTTGCAGTGGACCGGCCTGAACCAGCCAAGCCGCATCAACTGCACAATGCCGCGGGCATCCTTCTTGTCGGTTGACCAATGCGCTCCATCATCGCGCCATGCGCGCCGAACCAGGCGATCAGCGCATCGGGCTCGCTGAGGATCTTTGCTTCCCGGACGATGCGGCCATCCGCATCGACCACGCACACACTCGAGTATTCCAGGGATACGTCGATGCCCGCATACTGCTTCATGGTCGTTTCTCCGTGATGCTATGGAGCAGGCCACTCCTGACTTCATTGTGAGGGACGACCACCGGCCCTTCAAACCTGCCGTGCCGGGTGAGCCCGTTACACCATCTTAGAGTGTATAAGGGGAGCGAACCAGCGGTCGGCCGATGAACAGGAGATCAGCTTCACCTCTTTCCTGGACTCGTGTAGAGCTCGCCGGCTCTTTCGCTAGCTGCCGCCACCGCGTCCGACACTATGTGAAGCAGCGTTTTCGGACCGATTTTCAGAGCAGCCATCCCTGCGGCAGTCGTACCATTGGGGCTCGTTACATTCTTAATGAGCGCCGCTGGCTCCTCATGGCTCGACTGGGCAAGTTTCGCCGCTCCAAATACGGTCTGTTTTGCGAGCATCAAAGCGAATTCATCAGATAGCCCCGCATCAACACCTGCCTTCTGAAGCGCCTCGATGAAGTGAAAGACGTAAGCAGGTCCGGAACCGGACACAGCGGTGACGGCGTTCATGAGGGCTTCGTCATCGACAAACGATACCAATCCCAGTTGGGAAAGAAGCGGTAACGTTACTACCCGATGGCTTTCTTTGAAGTGTCGATTGGCGCAACAAACGATCATTCCCTCGCCTATTGCAGCGGGCGTATTGGGCATACACCGAATGAGAGGAAGTGGTTCTTTCACATTCTGGGCCATTTCGTCCAACGTCACGCCAGCCGCAACGGACATCACGAACCCATCCTTGAAAATCAGGCTGCTGCAGTTTGAAACAATCTCAGCAACGAACCTAGGTTTCGTCGCGATGACTACGACGTCGGCTTTCAGATTACCCGGCATCTCGTGGGGCGAACCATATGTATCGGCCCCAAGTTCGCCGGCCCTCATACGCATATCTTCGTTCGGCTCGATGACTGTAATCGACCAGACGGCGTTCGCAGTCCACATCTGGAGCATCGCGAACCCCATGCTTCCTGCTCCCACCAAAATGATACTCGTCATCACCGTTCCTCACCCTGCAAGTTGCGTATTGGCCGGTAACGCCAACTTTCCCGTCCGCGAAAGCTAAAGGCCTTGCAGGCCTTCCCTGTCTTGCTCGTTCCAAAAAAAACCATCCGGTGTGGGTCGGACTCCGAAAATGGCCGCCCCGACGCGCACGATCGTCGCCCCTTCGTAAATTGCCTCTTCGAAATCCGGTGTCATCCCCATGGAAAGATGATGCAGATCGACACCGGCAATCCCGAGCTCCTGGATACTGTCGCGGACCTGGCGCAGCGCTGCAAAGCACTGGCGCGCGCGATCTCCCGTTGCAAACAGCTTGCCTATCGTCATCAGACCCCGAATTCTAAGATTTTTCAGGGTGGCAACTTGCCGGACGAGTGCTTCCGCAGCATGGGGCGGGATGCCAAACTTGCTCTCTTCATAGGACGTGTTTACCTGAACAAAAACGTCCAGTTGTCGCCCCAGCGTGTCGAGCCGCTTGTCGAGCTTCTCAGCGAGATGGAGGCTATCCACTGAATGGATACAGCTGACATAATTCAAAACCTCATTGACCTTATTGGATTGAAGATGGCCTATGAAGTGCCGTTCATACGAGAACGATTGAAGGGGTTCGGCTTTCGACCGGAACTCCTGGACCTTGTTCTCTCCTAGCAACCGGCAGCCCGTTTCCAGCGCGATAGCCACACGCTCGGGGGGTACGGTTTTGGTGGCCAACAACAGTTGGACATCCGCCGGTTTGCGGCCGGCCCGCTTGCAGGCGCGATCGATGCGCAACCGCACGTGTTCGATATTGGCCTCGATAATCTTTTTGTCCGACATGAACGATCCAACCCGGTTACTTGTCATCGAGAAGCGGGCTTTGGCTTGAAGTCGGCCGCGTGTCCGGCCGATAACAAGACCTTGCCTATGCTGGCGGCCGCCTGACGAATACGCTGCTCATTCTCCACAAGGGCGACACGGATGTGGTTGTCCCCCTGATCGCCAAAACCGATTCCTGGCGCAACTGCGACGTTGGCTTGCTCAATCAGTCGCTTCGAAAATCCAATTGAACCGAGGTCAGAGAACCTCTTGGGGATCGGCAGCCATGCGAACATGCCTGCATCTGGCGGTGGGACTTCCAAGCCAGCTTCAGTGAAGGATTCCACCAGGACATCGCGTCGCCGGCGGTAGATCGATCGTATCTCCGCAATCTCGGAACCGTCCCCTTCAAGCGCGGCGGCCGCGGCCATCTGGATCGGCGTAAACGCGCCGTAGTCGAGATAGGATTTTACCCGCATAAGTGCGGCCAGCAGGCGCTCGTTGCCCACGGCGAAGCCCAACCGCCAACCCGGCATGGCAAACGCCTTGGACATAGTCGTGAACTCTACCGCCACCTCCGCAGCACCGTTCACCTGTAGCACCGAAGGCGGCGGCTCGTCGCCGAAGTAGATTTCGGCATATGCCAGATCGGAAAGCACGATCAAATGGTGCTTTCTCGCAAAAGCGATAACATCCTTGTAGAAATCCACACTCGCGACATGGCCCGTAGGGTTGGCTGGATAGTTCAGCACAATGGCAATCGGCTTGGGGATCGAATGGCGGATGGCGCGCTCGACGGGACCGAAAAAGGTATCGTCGGGAAGCCCTGAAATAGAGCGGACAACTCCTCCCGCCATGATAAACCCGAAGGGATGGATGGGATAGGTCGGGTTGGGGCACAAAACGACGTCGCCAGGTGCTGTGATCGCCTGTGCCATGTTTGCAAATCCCTCCTTTGAGCCGAGGGTGGCAGCCACTTCGGTTTCAGGGTTGAGCTTCACACCGAACCGCCGTGCATAGTAAGCGGCCTGTGCGCGCCGCAGATCCGCTATCCCTCGCGAGGTGGAGTAGCGGTGGGATCGCGGATCCATCACCGCCTCGCGGAGTTTCTCAACGATCGCTGGCGGCGTGGGCATGTCCGGATTGCCCATACCGAGATCGATGATGTCTACGCCGTTTGCGAGTGCACGCTCCTTGAGCCGGTTTACCGGCTCAAACACGTAGGCAGGCAGGCGTTTAATTGTGTGAAAGTCAGCCATGTGCTTTCTCGCTCGCAGGGTATTTGCCTTGCGGCCGGGGTCGACCGCGTGGCTGCAGCAAGTTGCCTCGCGACCGAATCCGCCGGCTCGTCCGTTCATCCGCGCAGGCGGCCCGATGCAAGCAATTCGGAGATGTAGTCGGGAACGGCAACCCCCTCCATCAGGTTCGGCGCCGGCTCGACGGGGATTAAACGCTGCTCCATGGGAACGACCCCGGCCCACACCGGATGGTTCGCATCCTCCGGGTCGTTGGGATGTCCTGTGCGCACCTTTGCTGTCGCCTCTTCGATGTCCATGTACAGGACCGCCGTCGCTTTCAATTCCTGGGGCTGCATGGGACGAAGCGTGTCCCAACGGCCCGGAAAAAGCCCGTCCACGAAATCACGTAGCGCAGCGAGCTTCTCGTCGTCGCCCTCCAGGAACTTCGCCTCCCCGAAGACCATGGCCGATCGAAAACGGACCGAGTGAAAAAATGCCGATCGCGCAAGCACGTAGCCGTCCATGAAGCTGCAGGTTAGGCAGACCTGGGTGTTAGCGGCCTTTCGCAGGAAACGGCTCGCTGCCGATCCATGCCAATAAACGCGGTCGCCTGCCCGCCAGTGCAACGTCGGGGTGACATAAGGCGCCCCATCGATCGTGTAGCCGACATGACACAGTGGCGCTTCGTCGAGGATTTTGTGGACCTCCTGCCGCTCGTGCGAGCCGCGCTCGTGCAATCGCCGAATCCGCGTCCGCTCGGTGGTCGGGTAGGCATCGATGGAACTCTTCTCTTTCATGATATCCTCATTGATGAATGACAGCAGTTGTCTGCAGCGCTCCTGGTCGCAGAAGAGCTACCTCCGGCGACTTGGGCCGGTTGATTTTCAGTTTCCGGGTGAGCAAGTGGGACAGCCGCTAAGCGCGGCGAGCTTCGCTGGCGGGGTTTTCCGCGCGCGCGTCAGCATCCAACGGCCAGATAGGGCGCCTTATTTTCCTGTAGGCAAACTGCTTGAAATTCCTCGAGACGACTCCGCCGGAGTCCACGTAGATTAACCGGCGGGAAATCGGCTCGAAGTCCGCCCGAAAATGGTTCACCGCCTTGCAGACGAGAATGTTTTCCTCGTCCGGATCGATACCAAAGATCCGCAGTTGGGCCCTATCGTCGATCTGTTCCCGTTCGGTCGCGATGATCACGCGTACACCTTCGATATCGACCAGGCAGCTTGGACCGAAATACGTTCTCGTACCGGTGAAATAGGGGCCGGCACGGAACGCGACACCATCGGAAACCGTCAGCACGCGGGCCGTGACATGCAAAGGGCTGCCGCTGTAGACCGCGTGGAGTCTTCCGCCAAGTTCGAGCTCGACGATGGTGTTTACGCCAGCGGCAAGGCATTTTTCGACAGCGGCCGGATCGGCGATTGATGCAACGACCACTCCTTCGATCCTTGCCTCGATCAGCGCCTTGAGCATATTGGTGTTGTCGCCCATACCGGCGCCGCCCGGACAATCTGTGAAGTCGCCGATCAGCAAGGGCCCTTTAGACGTTGCCGGTTCGCGCGCGATCCGAATGACTTCGTCTATCCCCAACATGTCGACAGTCTTCTCGGCCTTCGTCTGCCACGCATATTCGATGAGTTGGTCGGCAACCGATTGAGCGAGGGTTTCATCTCCGTCGTATGTGACCAAGACGCTTGGCCCGGTGGAGTATTTGTCCGCCCAGTCGAATCCCGCATGAATGGCGATGTCGAGGATTGAAGGATGGTTTTCGATCTCCTGAGCGGCCAGCCTGTTGATCCCGCCCATCGGGCCATGCCCTGCTATCGTACGACCCATGTCCAGAGCATCGAACATGGGGAGCTGCGCATATGCAACCCGAGGATTGATTTCTCCCGCCATTGTCCGCTGCAGCAACTCTCCGGCGCGCAGCGCGGCCTCATATTGGTCAACGTGCGGCGTCGTGCGATAACTGCTGACGATGTTTGCCTGCTCGGCGACCGCCGTGCCGATGTTTCCATGAAGATCGAACGTTACGGCAATGGGCGTCTCGGGTCCGATCAGTGCCCGTACGCGCCGCAGCAGTTCTCCCTCAGCGTCATCAAGACCATCGACCAGCATTGCCCCGTGCAGCACCAGGATAACGCCGTCCACGGGAAGATTGCTCACAAGCTCCTTCTCGATGATGGCGCTGAAGTATTCAAAGGCTTCTGCAGTCACAGGCCCGGACGGGACCGTGTGGGCAAACAGAGGGTGAAGCAGGCTCCATCCCAACCGGTCCGAAAGATCGAAGATCGCACCTAACTCGCTTCTCGTCCCGTGGAACTCGCTTCTGACCTCGTCACCGACGAGAATACCTCCGGTTGATTTGAAGGTCGCAAGGTCGGCCGGGATTGGGCAGAAGCTATGGGATTCATGCATCAGCCCTGCGCAAAACACCTTCAAACTCTCGCTCATCATGCCGTCCTCGTATCCAATTTCTCACATGTGAACCGAATGTGAGGGCAACAAGCGGTCGAATGAAATGGCCATTTCCGTGAAATCCGTACCATCCATTTTTTCGACGGGTGCCGCCCGGTGCACTCCGCCCCACCCAGGACAAGTGGCATGGCCGACCCAGCAGTAAATGGCACTTCTCCTGGTGCCATTTCTGCTCTCCTCATGAAGGCAACAGAGCGGACCTAACAATTCCAAGGCCGAATGGGTGCCGCTGCCGCTATCACCAACAACCGAGAATAGTCGATGATCCAGACATCTGGCCCCTTAATCGATATCCAGGACCTCGTGGTCGAATACGGCGCCTTTAGAGCCGTCGATGGCCTCAGCTTCAAGATCCACCAAGGCGAGACGCTGGCAATTGTGGGGGAAAGCGGCTCTGGCAAATCGACCACCGCCATGGCGATCATGCGGCTGCTTGACGGAGCTAACCTTTCCGGGCGCGTGATGCTGCAGCGCGCCGGTGGGTCCGTCGATCTTCTACAGCAGCCTGAACAGGAACTGCGGAAAATACGCGGCGCCGACATCGCCATGGTGTTTCAGGAGCCGATGACCAGTCTCAATCCGGTCATGACCATCGGTGCTCAAATTTCCGAGGCCATTCGGCTGCACCAGGCGGTCTCCAGGAGTGACGCGGAGAAGATTGCACTTGAGAGTTTGCGGCGCTCGCGACTGACAGATCCCGAAAAGAAGCTTCAACAATACCCTCATCAATTGTCGGGCGGAATGCGCCAACGCGTCATGATCGCCATGGCTCTCGCCTGCCGGCCGTCCCTGCTGATCGCCGACGAACCGACGACGGCGCTAGACGTAACGGTGCAGGCCGAGATGCTGGGCTTGATCCGCGACCTCCAGCAGGAAATCGGAATGGCGGTCGCATACATTACTCACGACCTGAGTGTCGTTGCCCAGATCGCTGACCACGTCATCGTAATGCGGAACGGCAAGATGGTCGAAAGCCAGCAAGTCCTTTCCTTGTTCAACAGTCCGCAGCAGGAATATACAAAGCGACTGCTCGCTTCCGTACCGGTCCTGGGATCGGCTTCTGAAGTCGACGAACCTGTCAAGTTCGATAGGTCGGCCCCTTCACGCAACGAGACGTGTCCCTGTCCGAACAAGGAGCAGGTTCTCGAGGTTCGCGGGCTCTGCAAGTCCTTCGTTATCGAGAACACGCCCTATTTGCGCCGCCCCGCGCGCGTCCTTCAGGCCGTCGACAGCGTATCGTTCGATCTTTTTCGCGGGGAGACAATCGCCGTCGTTGGCGAAAGTGGCTCGGGCAAGTCAACGATGGCGCGCACTGTCATGCAACTGCTGTCTGCGGACAGTGGAAGCGTCAAGCTGCACAACACGGAGCTGGTCGGGTTGAAGGGATCCCGGCTTCGACCTTATCGCGCAAACATGCAGATGGTCTTTCAGGACCCTTACGCCTCGCTCAATCCGAAAATGACGATCGGAGACCTGATCGCCGAGCCGCTCATTATCCATGGCCACGGGCAGATCAAAGACAAAGCGGACGTGATACGAACTCTGCTCGAAAGCGTGGGCCTTCCATCAAACCTCGCAGAGCGTTCACCGCGACAACTGTCGGGGGGACAGCGCCAACGCGTCTGCATTGCGCGCGCGCTCGCGACGGCTCCCTCTGTTATCGTTCTCGATGAGGCGGTGTCGGCACTGGACGTCACCGTGCAGGCTCAGATCGTCGACCTGCTGATAGACCTGCAGCGCGAAAAGGCGCTCAGCTATCTCTTCATCTCGCACGATATGGGCATCGTCGAGCGCATCAGCCATCGTGTCGCCGTCATGCACATGGGGCGCATCGTCGAGTTCGGCGGCAAGCGCCAGGTCCTTCAATCCCCCGCACATCCTTACACCCGACGGCTTCTTTCCGCGGTGCTGCGACCCGACCCCTCGCAGCGGCATGCACACCAACACTCCGAAGCGCCACCGGCACCAAGCGCCATTCGGCTTTTGCACGAGCAGCCACGCTCGGCGACTTACACCCTCGTGGGCGAGAACCACTTCGTCCTCGCCGACAGCTAGCCCGAAAGGTCCAGGAGGGAACATGCCAACGTCTCAAATCATCAAAAAAGGGGAAACGACATGAACATGCAGACGAATATCCAAATTGGTCGCGGACCTCTCCGCAGTGCTGCAACCAGGATCAGTGTTGCAGCTGCCCTGCTCCTTTCCACGACAACCCTTGCCGATGCCACAGTTTTCAGGACGGCAACGGACACAGATCTAAAGATTCTCGATCCCGTCTCGACGACCACAGCCGTTACGATCATGCATGGCCTGAAGGTTTACGACACCCTGTTCTCTATGGATGAAAACGAAACCCCTCAGCCGCAAATGGTTGATACCTACTCGGTCTCCGATGACGGATTGATCTATCGCTTCAGGCTGCGCGACGGCCTTGTCTTCTCGGACGGATCGCCGGTCGAAAGCAGCGACGTGATCGCGTCCATCAAACGGTGGGCCCAGAAGCGAAGCGAAGGGCAGCTCATGAACGAGCGGCTCGAAACCATCGTCGAAACTGATTCCACGGCGTTTGAGATCAGGCTCAAGAAGCCCTTTGCACTCTTGATCCGCGGATTGGCAAACCCGGTTCTGCCGATGTTCGTCATGCGCGAGGAGGAAGCTAAAACGGATCCGTCAGCACAGATCACAACGGTGATCGGATCGGGCCCCTTCATTTTCCGCCAGGACCTCTGGAGACCAGGGGATGTCGTTGTTTACGAGAAGTCACCGACGTACAAGCCGCGCTCCGAGAAGGCAAGCGGCCAGGCGGGCGGCAAGGTCGTGAACGTCGATCGATTGGAAGAGCGGTACATGCCGGACGGCAACACTGCCTTGCAGGCGCTGCGAAACGACGAGCTGGACTTCCTTTATTCTCCCCCACAGGATGCTGTCGAAAGCCTTCGTCAGGATCCCAATTTCACGGTCGGGGTCATCGACAACCAGGGCATGATGGGGGCAATCCGCCTCAACACGATGCACCCGCCCTTCAACAACGTTTATGCGCGTCAGGCCATGCAAGCGCTTGTCGATCAGCCGAGCATCCTTTCGACCATGGTCGGCAGCAAAGACATGTACAGGGTGTGCTACTCGATTTTCGGTTGCGGAGCAGTCCCGTTCGAGACTGCAGCCGGTACTGAAGATTGGAAGGGACAGAACCTCGAAAAGGCAAAGGATCTGCTCAAGAAGTCCGGCTACGACGGCCGGCCAATTGTCGTCATGATCCCGTCGGATGACGAGCAATTGATGAACCAGAGCCTCGTACTGGTCGAATTCATGCGACAGGCGGGCTTCGCGGTCGACCCCCAATCCATGGACTGGTCGACCCTGACGTCACGCCGCGAAAACACCGGCGATCCGGCCAAGGATCCGAAGGTTGCATGGGACATTTTTGGAACCTGGCTGCCTGGCAGCTTCTTCAAGGATCCCTTCAATCTTGCGCTTGTTGCGACGGGTGACCCCAAGACGGCATGGTACGGCTGGCCCAAGGACGACAAGATCGAGGCACTTCGTGCCGCCTGGATCGATGCGCCGACGACGGAAGATCAGCGCAAGGCCATCGACGACATCCAGGTCCAGTATTACGCGAGCGTGCCGCAAATCTACACCGGCCAGTTCTATCAGGCGTCGGCATGGCGCAGCCAGATCAAGGGCGTCCTTAAGGGAAGTTACCCGGTCTACTGGAACCTCACGATCAATCCGTAACCGCAGGCGCAGCGAGGCAAAAAGCCTTGCTGCGTTCCGCCGAATGGAGGCCAGACATGGTCGCTTTGATAATACGCCGCATCCTCGGTGCAATTTTGGTCATGCTTGTCGTCAGCGTGTGCGTCTTCTCGCTCGCCCGGTTTGCGCCGGGCGATCCGGCCGCAGCCATACTGGGCAACTATGCGAGCACGAACGAGCTCAATGCACTTCGAAGCCAACTTGGGTTGGATCGCGCACTGCCTATACAATATGTGGCATGGCTGGGTCGTGCCACCCAGGGGGATCTCGGCATTTCGGTGTTCTCCGGACTGCCGGTAATCGAACTTTTTCGTCAGCGCATCGAGCCCACGCTGATTATCGCAGTCGCTGTCATTTTGTTGTCGAGCTTGATCGCCGTGCCGGCAGGAATAGTGGCGGCATGGAAAAAGGGAGGGGTCGCGGACCGCATTATCCTCCTGATCGCGACGGCGGGCTTTTCTACCCCGGTTTTCGTGACCGCTTATCTCCTCATCTACGCATTCGCGCTTGGCCTGCACTGGCTCCCCACATCCGGTTATGTCTCCATTTTTGAAGATCCGGTCGGTACTGCGCGTACCCTCGCCATGCCCGTACTCACGGTGACACTTGTTTTCACCGCAATTATCGCACGCATAACGCGCACCAGCATGCTCGAAGTGCTTCGGTCCGATTACATTCGAACTGCACGGGCCAAGGGCGTGGGAACAGCATCGCTCTTGTTCAAGCACGCACTTCGCAACGCCTCTATCCCGGTTGTCACGACGATTGGCTCCGCATTCGCAATTGTAATCGGCGGAGTTGTGGTGACAGAAAGCGTCTATGCCATTCCAGGTCTTGGCAGGCTTGTGGTCGATGCGATCGCGCGGCGCGATTATCCGGTCATTCAGGGTACAATCCTTTTGTTCTCGGCGATTTATGTCGTCATCAATCTCGCGATCGACATCTCGTACACGATGCTCGATCCACGGATCCGCGGCTGAAACTGGGGGCGGTCATGAAACTCAAGCTGTCAATTCCTGCAGCGATCTCGCTGTCCATCATCGTGGTGATCATCGTAAGCGGCCTTCTGGCTCCTTATCTAGCCCCTTACGTCCCCACTCAAATCGATCCGCTCAACCGCTTGGAGCCGCCGTCTGTCGAGCATCTGTTCGGCACTGACAACCTCGGTCGAGATATCTTCTCACGCGTGCTTTACGGTACTCAGGTTTCCCTTCTCGTCGCTGTGGCAGTGCCCATCCTGACCGGCTTGCTCGGTCTTTTGTTCGGGCTACTGGCGGGGTTCGTGCGTCCTTTGGACGGCGTCATCATGCGCATCATGGATGGCATCATGGCGATCCCGGAAATGCTGCTGGCAATCGCATTGGCGGCCATGTTTTCGGCGCGCATCGAAATGGTTGTCGTCGCTATCGCCGTGCCGGAGATACCCCGAACGACGCGGCTGGTGCGCGGCCTCGTGCTGTCCATAAGGGAGATGCTTTACGTCGAAGCGGCCATCTCCATGGGAGCTAGCTTCACACGCATACTCTTTCGCCATGTCGCGCCAAACACCATTGCACCGCTTCTGGTCCAGATGGTCTATGTGGGCGCCCTGGCAGTGCTTGTTGAAGCTTACTTGAGCTTTCTCGGTGTCGGTGTTCCACCGGATATGCCGAGCTGGGGCAACGTCGTTGCGCAAGGGCGTGACTACATTTCAGTCTCGCCCTGGGGCATCGTCTTTCCCGGCCTGCTCATAGCGCTGCTCGTGTTGTCCGCAAACATCGTGCTTGATGATTTGCGGGACGATCTCGAGCGCTCGTCGCCAAAGACAGCTTAGCGAGACTTATCTGCGCCTAGAGAAGCGCCGGCTGACAGATACTCAGCCGGTGTAATCATTCAACGTCTGCTGTAACAGGCCCGCGAGCCGCTTGACGTGCGCGACCACAGTATCTTCGTCCACGGCGCCAAATCCGAATATCAGCCCTTGCTTGCCTTGTTTTCCCATATAGGTCGCTGACAGCGGCTCGACATGGAGACCAAGGGAGCGCGCGCGTCGTGCGATTTCCATGTCGCCGACACGAGCAAGTCCGCCATCCAATTCCGTTCGAAGAAATAGGCCTGCGTCTTGCTGGAGCGGTATGACGAGCTGCGGCAGGTACTCTTGAAGCGCGCCCACCAAAGCCGCGCGGCGATGCTGATAGAGCTTACGCATCGTCCGGACATGACGATAGAACAGATCTCCATCGAAGAAACGCGCAATTGCCCGTTGAGAGACCATGGTCGTCGGCCCGGAGGCCGCCAGCTTCATCTGAATGAAGGGCTGGATCAGCGACTTGGGTACAATGAGGTAGCCTATTCTCAGGGATGGAAACAGGGTTTTGGAGAATGTGCCGACGTAAATGACATTTGCGGACGGCGCGAGGCTTTGCAACGACGGCAAAGGACGCTCAGAGTAACGAAACTCGCTGTCATAATCGTCTTCCAGTATCCAGCAGGCATTCTTCCGACACCAGTCCAAAATGGCCAGCCTGCGCGCGAGCGAGGTTGTTCCACCAAGAGGGTAATGATGAGATGGTGCCGTGCAAAGCAGTTTGGCCGTTTGATGCCTTGCCGACATTTCCGACAGCATCAGGCCCTCAGCGTCCACTTCAAGCGGGAGAAGGTGGATACCGGCGGATGTAAGGGCTGAGCGAACGCCTGCGTAACCCGGCTCTTCGACGATCGCGGACTCGCCGGTGTCGAGAAGTACGCGCGCTGCCAGCTCCGTCCCCTCGCGATTGCCCGACACGATGATGACCTGATCTGCCTCGCAGGTGACGCCGCGCGCGCCTCGGACGTATGTCGCGATATGTTCGCGAAGCGGCCAGTAGCCACCCGGATCGCTCGTCAGGGCGGCAAGGCCCGGGTTCTTCCACTCTTCTGAAAGAAGCTTCGACCAGGTCGCGAACGGAAACCTGTCGATGGCCGGCATTCCCGGGCTGAATGCCGGAAGCCAGGTTGCGCCGCTCAATGCCATTTCTGCTACGGCTTGACTTCGCTGAGAAATCTCCGGCGAAAGGCTCGATCCCCCCGCTGTGGTATCAGCCTCGGCATTGAGAAGGCCCTCCGGAAGGACTGCTGCTACCCGGGTCCCCGAGCCGACGACACCCGCAACGTACCCTTCCGCCTGCAACTGTTCGTAGACCGTCATGACCGTGTTTCGGGAGACGCCGATTTCGTCGGCCAGCACCCGAGATGAGGGTAACCGCTCGCCAGGCGACAATTGTCCACTCAAGATGAGGTCACGCAGCCGTTGATAGAGTTGAGAAAGATAGCTCTCTTCACCGCCACGCGCCAACGAGATTCCGAGCAGCACGCCCGCCGTGCCTTTTCTGTCCAAGATGCCTGCCATAGAAATGGTTCCCAAGAACGTCAATTTTTCTTTATTTGGGCAACCAATTCTTGGGATGTCAAGTACCGCCCAAGCGCGATAGCGCGCGCTGAGACCGCGAATGAGGCCAGCGATCTCTCCGCCATATTGTGGCGAGTATCAGGAGAAAGATGAGCATACCAGGCGGCGGCAGCCAAGCTGTCGGAGCCCGTTCGCACGCGGCTTGACCGGTTAAAAGGGGTCGCAGCAGGAGCTTCAGCATGGCGCCGGCAAGGACTGCAACCGAGACCGACTACCCCCGGCAAGCCGCTCCGCCCGATTGAGGGATCGCCCAGTTGCGGTCACTCATCTCTCACCTACCCGGCCTCACCAACGACCGGGCGATATCGATGATGTCATCGCGGGCAGCCGTCGGGTCATCCTTGGACCACGCGACCCCAAGCCCGATCCTGAAGTCGACACCCCTCACCTTCCTGAGCTCGAAATTGCGATTTGGCAGATCCAGCGTCCATTCCGGCGCAAAGCCGATGCCAAGGCCGGCCGACACCAGTGATATCAGCGAGAAGGTGTCGTCGCAGGTATAGGCGACGCTCTTTGAAAGATCGTGCTCCTCGAACTTCTCCGCGAAATAGCGCTCGGTATAGGAGAGGTTCTGCCGCGAGAACGAGATGATCTTCTCACCCTTCAAATCCTCGATGCCGATTTCGCTTCGGGCGCTGTTTTTTTTCGACCGCCAGCAGGTAGCGCTCATGCGCGATGGAGAAGAACCTGAGCGAGCCGATGTTTTCGACCGGGCGGATGAAGCCGAGATTGATCTGGCCGTTCTCGAGCCCGCGGATGATATCGTTGGTCGAGCCGCTGGAAATATGCAGCTCGATATCGGGGTACTTGCGGCCGATGCGCGCGAGAAATGCCGGCAGCACACCGATCGTTGCCGGATAGATCGTTCCAATCCGGATCTTCCTGACCGCCTTGCCGTCAACCGAGCGGACCACTTCGGCCGACAGATCGACATCGCCGAGGATCCGCACACAGCGATCATAATAGACCGCCCCTGCCCTTGTCAGTTCCACCCGCCGTGTCGAGCGGATGAACAGCTGCACACCGAGCTCCTTTTCCAGCGACTGGATCTGGCAGCTCAAGGCCGGTTGATATGCACCCGGGCTGCCGCCCGACCGAAATGCAGCTCCTCGGCAACCGCCACGAAATAGGAGAGTTGGCGAAGTTCCATATGTGGACGGCGCCCGCTTGCAAGTGGTTTCTGCAGATATTTTTTGATCGGATCGCTTGCTTCCATATGTGCGGCCTTTGGGTGTGGCCGCACATGACCACTGGCCAAGATGGTTTCCGCGACGCGAGTTCCTAACACGGCAACGGCCTTTAAAGGCCATCGGAACTAACGGAGTATCACGCGTCTTGGATCGATCCATCACACCATCTGCTTTTCTCTTGCAAGTTTACGGCATCAGCTCGCACGGTAGCACTTTGTCTCCGCTCACCGTGCTGGCCAATCTCTTATACGGCCTGTATTTGTTCCTTTGGCCTCTGGTACGTCTCGCCGCTCACCATAAGCTTCCAGGCAATTCGGGCGATCTTGTTGGCCAGCGCCACTGCAACCAGCTTCGGTTTCTTCCGTTGCAGAAGGTCGACGAGCCAGCGGGAAGAATGCCTGCTTCGGCCTGTTCTAACGTGCTGAAGAAGAGCGGTCGCACCAACCACCAATATGCTTCGCAGTATTTCATCGCCGGCACGGGTGATCACACCAAGCCTGACCTTTCCGGCGGTCGAATGGTCTTTGGGTGTCAGACCAATCCAGGCAGCAAAATCACGCCCGGATTTAAACATCCGCGGGTGAGGGTTTTCATCATCAAGAGCGATGCGCCGATCGGTCCGACACCCGGAATTTCGGCCAGGCGTTTGCTGCATTCGTCGGCGCGATGCAGCTCCATCAGCTTTTCATCGATCGTTTTGGTCTCGGCAAGCAGGTCGCGATATTCCTGACCGTGCATGGCGAAGAGCTCGCGCGCCAGTTCCGGCAGAGATTGATCAGCCGCTATGCGCTCCAGCAACGGTTCGATCCGGCACATGCCTTTGGCCGCGACGATGCCGAACTCCATGGCAAAACCGCGAATGGCATTGGCGAGCTGCGTCCGATTGCGGATCAGCCTCTCGCGCACACCGACCAGCATCAAGGCCGCCTGTTGGTTCGCAGTCTTCACCGGCACGAACCGCATGGTGGGTCGGCTCATCGCCTCACACAAAGCTTCCGCATCCGCCGCGTCGTTCTTGCCGCGTTTGACATAAGGCTTTGCCAGTTGCGGCGCGATCAACTTCACCTCATGGCCGAATGAACTCAACAACCTCGCCCAATGATGCGAGCCACCGCAGGCCTCAAGCGCAATAGTGGTCGGCGGCGTCTTCTCGAAGAACTTCACCATTTCTCTGCGTGACAGCTTTTTGCGAAGAACCGTATGCTCGCTTGCATTCACGCCATGCAATTGGAACACGCTCTTTGACGTATCCATTCCAATTCGGATAATCTGTTCCGCGGACGGTCTCCCTCGATTGAGCTTTCAACGAACTCATTCTGGCACATCTGATGCCGTTGGGAGCCGTCCACCCCAACACGGCAGCTCCGATCCACAAGCGAGTTGAAAACGCGAGCATCAAGGCACGCTACAACCATCAATACCCTATTTTGGGGTATCCGAAAATCGGTTTTATTCAGTGCGTCAGTTTTCTCTAACTGGCGATCGAAATTGTCTTCATTCCACGCAATCGTTTATGGTCGCATGATCGACGGTCTCGTAGCCGCGCGAAAAGCCGCCAATGTGACGCAGGTCGAACTCGGCGAGCGGATTGGACAGCGTCAAACATTCGTGTCCAAGTTTGAACTCGGCGAACGGCGCCTGGATGCTGCGGAGTTCGTGAAGGTCTGTCGAGCAATTGGCGCCGACCCCTATACCCTTATGCGCGAAGCAGAAAAGGGCTGACGCCCGTCGACCAGCAGTTCGGTTCCCAACGATACATTATGTGATACTGGACGCACCAACGGCAACGCTGAAACAGGCCTCGCGGACCGAATTGCCAGCTTCACCGCCTCAACGAGAATTTTCGGGCAGACCGTTCATAGGTCCATCGCAAAATCCCGTATCCAAGGATCCAAGAGAACACGCCTGCTCCACCAAGAATTAGAAGCAGCAGGCCGGTTCCAAGATCCATCCAC
Source organism: Ensifer sp. YR511 (assembly GCF_900103045.1). Taxonomy (NCBI): domain Bacteria; kingdom Pseudomonadati; phylum Pseudomonadota; class Alphaproteobacteria; order Hyphomicrobiales; family Rhizobiaceae; genus Ensifer; species Ensifer sp. YR511. The sequence goes on along the minus strand of NZ_FNGR01000025.1, from coordinate 80,138 downwards.
ATCGCCACGAGTTGCTGGCGCATAACATAGTATGAGAGCTGATAGACTGGATGAGCGATCAGAAACGCCATAACGTAGTGGAAAGCCACCATAGTCAGGCCGGCTACCAGGCCCATGACGCTCGATAGAAACGAGCCAACGGATGCAAGCCGCCTCATTTCGGCCAGGTTGGGCGCGCGCCCGTTTACCCGAATGAACCTTTCCGCCGAGACCCCGCCGACGGCAAACAATAGCCCAATGGAGGCGCCCGTTCCTACGCTGTTTGGAAGCGACCCAATATAGCGCTGATAGACTGCTGCTCCAAACATGAACATAAGAGAGGTGGCGAATGCGACAAGAGTATAGTGGCGATAGAAAGGCATCAGGTTGTTAGTCTCAGGCATAGGTGGTTCCACTCGCTTGGCAATCTTAATGGGCGAAAGAAAAGCTACTCTTCGGGGGGATGGTTGTAGGCAGAGCTCCGATGCTCAGGAACTCCACCATCCCCGGACCACTTCCTTCACCGTTCCTTCATCGCGCCGGAGGCGACCTCGACCAGGGGCGAGAACAGATATTCGAGAATGCGGCGCTGACCGGTCTTGATCTCAATCGTCACCGTCATGCCCGGGGTCAGCGGAACTGATTTGCCGTCGACCTGAATGTCAGTTTCGATCGGCTCGATGATCACGGGATAGACGAGGTTCTGGACGCGCTGGGCATTGCTGACCGGAACGGTCGATTGCAGATTGCCGGATGACATTTCCTCAAGCTGGCGGGCATCGGGTTCGGGGATGGCGTCGGTGGCGACACGGATGACCTTGCCGTGCAGAATGCCGTATCGGGTGAACGGGAACGCCTCCACCTTGATGACTGCCTCGTCGCCCGCCTCGACGAAGCCGATGTCGCGGTTTGGCAGATACGCTTCGATCTCCAGCTTCTGGTCGCTCGGGACGATCCGCATCAATTCCGTGCCCGGTGTCAGCACCTGGCCGACGGTCGTGATCGCCGATGCCTGAACGATGCCGGTTTCCGGGCTGCGAATGGTCATGGCAGATAGGCGCCGACTTGCCTTTGCGAGTTCCTGTACCGCCTGCTCCGCCTCGCGCATGGCTTCGGCCAGACGCTGCATGTTCTCCGACTGGTAGGTGCTGAACTGGCTGTCCGCCTCAGACTTCAGCACATCGAGTGCTGTCCTTGCCTCCTGATGTTCGCCCTTTTGGCTGACGAGGTCACGCTCGGCCTCCTGCAGCGTTTCCTGGGCGTCGATCATCGCCGCCTTGGTGCCGGCCTCGACATCGACAAGCCGGCTGCGCATCGAAACGCGTTGGGACAGGGTGGAGACGAACGTCTGCTGGGCAGCAATCGTGTGCTCGAGACGATCGACCTGGGCGACGCCCTTGCGGTATTGAGCCTTGAGATTGGTGATCGCGCCGGAAAGCTTCGCCAGTTCGGCGTCGTAGAGCTGTTGCTCGCGCTCGACCGTCGAGCCGAGCGTTTCCTTGGGAAAGGCGATGACCAGGGACGCGGGCCCGCTGGCATTCGCCCACAGATCACTCTTGGCCCAGGTCGACACGGTATTCCGCTGCGCCTGCCGCCTCACGATCTCGGCGCGCAATGCGTCGAGCCGCAGCTTCAGCGCCTGCTCCTCGGCCCGCGCGGTCGTCGGATCAAGCTCGATCAGCACCTCACCCTTCTGCACCCGGATACCGTTGACGGCATTTGCCGTGATCACCCGGCCTGGTTCCTCGGACTGGACGATCTTCACCCGGCCAACTGGCTGGATCTTACCTTGAGCGGTCGCGACGATATCGAACTTGCCAAAATAGGCCCAAATCAGTGCGAGCGCCGCGAGCACGCAGATCAGCCAGATCATCGCCGCTCGCACCGGTGACGCCGGCGTTTCCAGGATCTCGATCGCCGCCGGCAGGAACTCATTGTCGGCACGGTTGCTTTGCTTCGTCGAACGGCTTGAAGAACGGCTCATCCCTGCGCCTCCACGGCCACATCGGACATGCCGTTCTGCAGCCGCCACAGATGGGCATAAAGTCCATCCTTGCGTGCCAGCAACTGGTCGTGATTGCCGACCTCGACGATACGCCCTTCCGACATGCCGATGATGCGGTTGCAGGCACGCACGGTCGCCAGCCGGTGGGCGATGATGATCACGGTACGGCCGCGCACGATCTGGCGCATGTTGGCAAGCACGATGCGCTCGCTGTCATAGTCGAGCGCACTGGTTGCCTCATCGAGGATCAGCATCGGCGGATTGGTCGAAAGTGCACGGGCAATGGCGATCCGCTGCCGTTGACCGCCCGACAGGTTGGCGCCACGCTCCTCGATCATCGTCTCGTAGCCGTTCGGCAGTTTGACGATGAACTCGTCGGCGCCCGAAAGCCGGGCAAGGTTGATGACGGCCTCGCGTGACATCGCGGGATTGGAAAGGGCGATGTTGTCGTGGATCGTGCGATTGAACAACAGGTTCTCCTGCAGCACGACGCCGACATGGGAGCGCAGCCAGGCAGGATCGACCTGGGCGATATCCTGGCCGTCGACAAACACCTGACCGGAATTGGGGATATAGAACCGCTGCATCAGCTTGGTGAGCGTCGACTTTCCCGATCCGGACGGGCCGACGATGCCGATCACCTCACCGGGCTGAACGTCCAGATCGACGTTCTTCAGAACCTCCGGCCCGTTTTGCGAATAGCGGAAGCTCACATGCTTGAAAGAGATCCCGCCGCGCGGTTTTGGCAGCGCGACCGGCTGGGCCGGTCGCGGCTCTGACGGCGCGTTGAGAATGTCGGCAAGGCGCGACACCGAGATCTGCACCTGCTGGAAATCTTGCCAGAGCTGCGACAGTCGCAGGATCGGCTGTGCCACCTGTCCGGCGATCATGTTGAAGGCCACCAACGCGCCGACACTCAAGCTGCCATCGATCACTGCCTGAGCACCGAACAGAAGCAGGGCAGCGCTCGTCAGCTTGCTGACATACTGGATGGCGTTCTGCCCCTTGGCCGCCAGCATGGTTGCCGCAAAGGAAGAGCGCACATAGGCGGCCAGCCGCTCTTCCCACTGCGAGGCGACGACAGGCTCTATTGCCGATGCCTTCAGTGTCTGCATGCCGACGACGGATTCGACCAGGAGCTGCTGGCTGTAGGCGCCGCGATCAAACTTCTCGTCGATGCGTTCACGCAGGAACGGCCGGATCAGAAAGCCGATGGCGATGTAGAACGGGATGGAGGCAACGACGATCCAGGCGAGTGTCGTCGAATAGGCAAACAAAACGGCGATGAAGACGAAGGCGAAGATGAAGTCGAGGCCGCTGAATAGTCCCTGCCCCGTCAGAAACTCGCGGATCGTCTCGAGCTCACGCATGCGCGCCACCGTCTGGCCGGCCGCCCGGGTCTCGAAGTAGTTGAGCGGCAGGTTGAGCAGATGTCGAAACAGCCGGCGTCCAAGCTCGACGTCAATGCGGCTCGTCGTGTGCGACAGCGCATAGGTTCGAAGATATTGCAGGATGACGTCGAACAGGCCGATGACCACCAGTCCGATGACGAGAACCGTCAAGGTCGAATAGCTGCGATGGGCCAGCACCTTGTCGACCACCACCTGGAAGAACAAGGGCGTCACCAGCGCGAACAACTGGATGAACAGGCTAGCGATCAGCACGTGACCGAGCGACCGGCGATAACGCCAGATCGACGGCAGGAACCAGCGAAAACCGAAGCCGGTAGCCGACGCCCCTGCGCCTAAGAACTTGCGCTGCAGCAGGATGAAGCAGCCGCCGGTGCGCTGAAGAAGTTCACGCGGCTCAAGTTCCTCGGTTTCCATGTTGACAGGATTGACCAGCCGCATCTGACCGGCCGAGTTTGCGCCTGCCAGGATCGCAAAGCCGCCATCAACAAGGCAGGCAACCGCGGGGGTCGGCAGGCCACTCAGGCGCCGTTCGGAAACGCCGGAAACACGTCGTGCCTTCAATCCGACCAGCCGGGCCGCCCGCAGCACATCGTCGGCAACTGCGGGCTCGCCGAGAGCCAGTTGCTTAGACAGCACCTCAGGCTGTGCCGCGATCCGGTAATAGCCGGCAACAAGGCAGAGCGCGGTCAGGCCGGGGTCAGGCTGTGGCTGCGGCACCTCCGATACTGGGGAGACGTCTCGGGGAAGCGGAAGGGTATTCATGAAACCGCGCAAATTTTTGGAGGCAAAAGGGGGTTGCGCGGCAAGGCGCGCAATAGCGATCTGCCCACCCCCAAGGGAGGTGGGCAGATCGTTGAGGTCAAAGCCGACAGAGCTTGGCCTATGCGACGGCTGTCGTTGGCTGACCGGGTCGGAAGGTGATGGTGGCATCGCCCACGAGCGCGCGAGACCCATCACCCTTCAGGTAGCTGCTGGTGCCGGTAATCGCGGATCCATCTGCAAGCTGTCGTGCACCGGCGGACGACGGCACCAGTTCGATCAGGCGGATATCGGCCTGCTCAAGCGTGCGCAGTTCTCCTGCATCGGTAACGCCATTCTGGTTGGCATCCCGCCACACCCGGAATTCGTTCCACCGTGCGTCGCCGGCATCGAGCTGGTTGTTGTGGTTGGTGTCGAACACCAGCCGCAACGCTTCCAGATCGGTGATATCGGCTTGCTCGCCCGCGAGTTCCTCGGGCGTCTTCCACATGGTGAACGCCAGCTCCTTCGCCTGGTTGATCAGGCCATCCGGACCTGCACTGCCATCGGCCGCGACGTCGATCGCCAGCCAGCCGTCTGCAGGACCGGCCCAGGCACTGCCGTCAGCGATGCCGTCTCCGTCCCAGTCGAACCGCGGGCCATTGCCCGCCTCGAACACAGCAGGAGAGAAAATGCGAAGATCGATGTGATCGTCGCCGTCCAGGTCGAGCATGACCGGTTTGTTGCTCGATACGCCAAAGCGGTTCTGCACATACGAGGGGTATAGCGACAGCACTCTCCGATCATCGTAGGTATAGGCGACGCCTTGGAGAGTGTTCATTACTCCCGGACCATATCTCGGTCGCGAATGATCGTTGTCGGAGGTTATGCGCCGGTATGTATCCTTTGCATAGGTTCGCATCGCACCAATGCGGTTCCATTGCAGGGTTGTAAACAACGGCTCCTGGATGCCAGCCAGATCGCCAGTAGCGCGTGCTTCAAAGCCGGTATAGCCGGCATAGGGCTTGCGTCCCTCGGCATAGCCCCAGCCGCGCCAGTGTTCGAACGGATTGAGACCGCCATTTCTGATGTCGGCATACTGCTGAAGATAGAAAGACGAATCGAACCATGCATTCGGCCGTCGCCCTTCCTTCCAGCCAAACTGGCTGAAATGGTCGATCGCCGGCGCATTCCAGCCGGCGGCGACATCCGGGTTTGCGGCCATATAGTATTCCGCGTCGAATGTGGCGAGCTGCCGCGCCGTCGGCTGTCCATCGTAGCGGCTCTCTTCAACCACTCCATCGTCGCGCCGCTGGAATTGCGCCGTCACCTGCCCGGCGGCGTTGACGTACTGCTCGAGATACGACCAGGGCTGACTGTTGCTCGCGTCCCAGAATTTGACGAAACGGGAGTTGTCGCTTTGATAAGCGGCCGTTGTGGTCACCGTACCCGCAGCATTCTTGACTTCGACGAACTTCGACCAGGGTTGATTGTTGTAGACGTTGAACGTCGTTGTTTCGGTTGTTCCATTGTCGAATTCGTTGGCTTGCCACGCGAGTGCGCCAACCGCATTGTAGACCTGCGTGATCTTCATCCAGCTCTGCGTATTCGCCGGATCGAAGCTATAAACATGTCTCGTCCCGTCATCGTTGTAGTTGGCCTGGTTTACGAGGCGGCCGCTGTTGTCGATGTATTGTTCGTAGCGCGACCACCCCTGATTGTTATCGACGTCATATTGGATGGTATTGTGAGTTCCATCGTCATTTGTCTGATCAACAGTATGGAGTTGGCCCGCCGCGTTGTAATTTTGCTGGTGCAACGACCATGTCTGGGCATTCGTCGGATCGTAGGAATAAGTTGAACGCGTGCCATTGTCATTGAAGTTCGATTGAACCAGAACACGGCCCATATTGTCCTTGTATTGCTCATAACGTGACCAGCCTTGAGTATTGGCGACATCATAAGTGATGGTGTTGAACGTGCCGTTGTCGTTGGCCTGATCGACGTAATAGAGCTGCCCAACGGCGTTATGGTATGACCTACTAGTGGACCAGCTTTGTGCGTTGGCCGCATCAAAGCTCTCGACTCTCCTTGAGCCATCGTCGTTGAACGTGACCGATTGGGTGATACGCCCCTGCGCATCGATCAGATGCTCCCGTCGGCTCCAAACCTGATGGGCGAGCGCATCATATTCGGTCTTGCTCGTCAAAACTCCTGTCACAGAGAATACTTGCGCCTCATAGAGCTGACCGCCAGGGGAGCGGTAGTAGAGGTCGGTTCGCGTCCCGTTGTCCTGAAACTGCTTCTCCAGGGTTTTCACACCCGCCGTATCAAATGTCTGCTCGACACGCGACCAAGCATTCTGATTGGAAGGATCGTAGACGACCGCGCTCGTCTTCTTGCCGGACGTATCGTAAAAACTCTTCGAGAGCAGGCTGCCGTTGGTAGCGTAGTTTTGGACCTCGTAGACAACACCGCTTGGCGACCGGTAGAAGAATTCGGCGCGAGTGCCATCATCCCCGAACTGCTTCTCGACTGTCTTTACTTGAGCCGCATCGAATGTTTGTTCAACGCGTGACCAACTTGCCTGGTTGCGAGGATCATAGACGACCGCACTGGTTCTGACACCGGTGGTGTCATAGACGGTCTTCGAATCGAGATGGCCATCGGCGCCAAAGTTCTGGGACTCGTATGGTTTGCCCCCTGGGGACCGATAAAACACATCGACGCGCGTGCCGTTGTCGTTGAACTGCTTTTCGAGGGTCTTAACGTCCGAAGCATCATACGTCTGTTCGATGTGTGACCAGCCGTTCTGGTTGAGGGGATCGTAAGCGATCGCACTTGTTCGCTTGCCAGCCGCATCGAAGAAAGTCTTCGACAACAGGCTGCCATTCACACTGAAGTTGTGGGACTCAGAGACGGCGCCGCTTGGTGACCAGTAGAAGAACTCCGTACGTGTGCCGTCGTCATTGAACTGCTTTTCAAGCGTCTTCACGCCCGCTGTATCGAAGGTCTGCTCCGCCCGCGACCAGCTTTGCTGATTGAGCGGATCGTAAAGAACTGAGCTAGTCGCCTTGCCCTGAGCGTCAAAGAGCGTCTTCGACGTTAGTGCCCCATTGGCAGCAAAGGTCTGCACGTCCGAGAGTTTGCCCGTCGCTGGATTGAAGCGATGCTCCTGTGTCGTCCCATTGTCGTTAAACTGCTTCTCTAAAGTCTTTGCGCCAGCCGCATCGAAGAATTGTTCGACGCGTGACCAGGTGTTCTGGTTCAACGGATCAAAAAGCACACCGCCGGTTTGAACGCCGTTCGTCCCGAACTCCCCTTTCCAGAGGATGTTGCCGCTCGCACCAGCGAACGCAGTTCTTGTCGAGGATCCATCGGGCCTGAAGATGTGCTCTAAGATTTTGCGCGACTGAGCATCGGTGGCAAGAACGAGCGTCGGGACTCCAAGTGCATTGATCTCAGTGCGCGTCGTCTGCTTCACCGTGCCGTCGGCATTATTCTCGATGCTCGTGTTGGTGAGGGAACCGTCGATGCGCAGAACACTGGTTTCAAACCGGTCATCCTTGCCGTCATTGTTGGCATCCTTTTTCAAAGTTGTAATCATGCCATCGGCGGTTACCGTCGAGATACCTTTCGCAATGACAGTGCCGCCGGCATTGCGCTCCTCAATCCTGGTTACAATCGATCCGTCAATCTGCGTTTGTGAAGTCGCTACATGCTCGAACGTGCCGTCACCATCGTAATCGGATCGCATCGTTCGGAAGAGGCCGTCGCGTGCAAGCGTCAGTTCAGTTTTTGCCGCGATTGCCTCCGACCAATAAACATCGCCCTCCCGTAGGTATTTGGTGCTCCGCGCTTCCGCATTGTTGGTTGTCGTCACGATTGTAGTACCACTGACGTCAGAGATGGAGACTTCGTTGACATCGATAGCCCCATCGCCATTGAGATCGCGGGTGATGGAACGGGTTCGCCCATCAGCACTTGAGTTGGTGTTGGTGCGGGCGGCAACCGTATTGCCGGCGACTTTGGTGTCAACCGCAATGCCTTCGTAGCTGCCATCGGCGTTGAAGCTCTCCGTCAACACGCGGCGGCGATCGACGCTACTGTTGCCGTCCTGATCCCATTCCGTGGTCGTCGTGCGGCCGTCGGCAGCCACCGAGATGATGGTGACGCCAGCCTTGCTGCCGCCAGCGTTAAAGTCGGTGATAACCGTCTTGCTCGCACCATCGACAGCTTTCGACCGAGTTTCGACCTGGTCGATGTCACCATCGCCATCGGCGTCGCGCTCAATCTTCATATCGCGACCGTTGCCGAACGTTGTGGTTGTTTGCCGTTCCGTCAGGCGGTTAGAAGCATCGCGGACGCTCCGGGTTTCAATAGTCGTATCATCGGCAAGTGCATTGACCGTCGATGTGATCATGCGAAGGCCGAAGCCTTCGCGAGTGTCGTTGATAGAGACCGTTCGTCCGTCGGCGCTCGTCGTCGTGTAGTGCGAGGAGAACAGTACGCCATCGCGCCGGCTCTCGATCATCCTTAATGACGTGCCGTCCAGATTGAGAAAGACCCTGTCGGTTGCAGCTTGTTCATAAGTGCCGTTACCGTCCAGGTCCCACTGGCGGGTTTTGCTCAGTCGGTTGGCATTCGACCACTCTTGGTAAAGCTTCTGAAGCGTTGATCCGAGCAACGTGCTGACCGTCCGAGTTTTTGCGCCATCGAAACTAAGCGTTGTGACGTCGGTTTCGGATCGCTCAAACGTACCGTCGGCGTTGAGATCCCATCTCCGTGAAATCGAGAAATCGCCTGCCGACGTATCGATAACAGCACGCTCGGCAGCAGTGCCATTGGCTCCGAAGCGGGTTACCGTTTCTGACTGGGTGCCATTGGCTTGCAAGGTCTTGACCATCTCGAACTTGCTATCGACTGTGCCGTCACCATTGCCGTCGTAGGTCGTGGTGGTCACAAGGCCGTCGGCGCTCTTCGTGACCGTCCTTGCGGCGCTGGTCTGGATCCCATCGGCGGCAAGATCTTTTGAGGTCGTTACCGATAAGCCGTTCAAAAGTATGGTCGATTGAACGGTCTGGTCGACGATGCCATCGCCGTCGATGTCGCTCGACGTCGTTGCCGTTCGTTTGTCCGCGCTCACAGACACCGTCACCTTGCTTTCGAGCGTGCCGTTGCCCTTGGACGTGGAGACTGTATCAAGAATGCTGCCATCAGCATTCAGCAAGCGCGTTTCCGTCGCCTTGCGGCTCAGATTGACGCCATCGGCCATCCAACGCGTGGTTTTGGCGAGACCATTGGCACTGACGTCCTTGATGACGTGTGCCGTGCGGGATCCTGCTCCGTTCAGTTCGGCGAAGGTCTCCGAAACAGAACCATCGGCGCGTAGCGTTTTGGCAGTCTCGGTCGTCTTGTCGATAGTTCCGTTGCCGTCGATGTCCAGCGTCTGGCGCGATATCAAGCCGTTGGCCGAGACCATCGTCACGGTGCGGGAATTCAGTACCGCCTGACCGCCAGTCAACGCGTACGTAGAAGCAGTCGTGGTTGTCACCCCCGTCGCATCAATTGATGCGGACTCACCGAAATCGTTGATCCCGTCGCCATCGCGGTCCGTCAACTTCGTCGTGGAATTGCGGTTGGCGGATGTCGTGGATGTCGTCTTTGCCAGCAGCTTACCTGTAGCGCTGGTGACGTAGTCGGTTGTTGACACCGAACCATCGGCATGCAGCTCCGTGTTTTCCCTGCTCGTCCGCTCGAAGTGGCCATCACTGTTGGCGTCGACCTCAATGAACTTGGTGAGACCATTGGCGCTAACTATCGTCTTGCTGGCGCTTTCGCCGGGAACAGAGACGATCCGCGTGCGTGATCCGTCCTGATTGAGAAACGTGTAGTCTGTTCCGTAGTGGTCGGTCGTGCCGTCGCCATTTCGGTCCAATCTCGTTTCACTCGTCAAGCCATTGCTGCTCGCCTTGACCGTAGACGTCGAGAGCAGGGTGTTGTCCGATGAGCGCGCAGTGAGCGTGCGGGTGCGACTACCGTCCGCATTGATGACCGTTGCGTCTGTGGTTCGCGTATCGACGGCACCATTGCCGTCGGCATCGATTTCGACCGTCGTGGTTAGACCATCTGCACTGACTGTCGTCATCCTACGCTGGATCTTGGAACCGTCGGCAGCGAACGAAACGACTGTTTCCGTTCGGCTGCCATCCGCTCCCACAACGGCAGTCCTGTGGCGGTCCCTCTTGCCGTCACCATCAGTGTCCTCCAACACCTCCAGCATCTTGCGGTCGGCGCTGATGGTCGTTTCTGACGAACTTAGTAATGTGCCGTTGCTCGAACGGGCGGACACGGTCTGTACTCGACGGCCATCCGCGCCAAGCGCAGAAACGTCGGTCACTGTAAGGTCGATCGAGCCGTTGACGTCGATGTCGGTTTCTGTGATTCTGGTCAGACTGTTGGCCGAGACAGACTTGATTACCTTGCCGAGCAAGGCCGCGGAGGCGCTGGTCCTGGCAATGGTCTGTGTGCGGCTGCCGTCGGCGTTGGTAACCGTGGTATCGGTCGTCACCTCATCAAAAACGCCGTCGCCGTCGAGATCGCGTTTTACAGTCTGTGTCAGACCGTCTACCGAAACCGTGCCTGCGGTCGTTGCGATTGCTGTCCCGTCGCGGTTGAGCGTCTTGATGGTGGTTGTCGTCGAACGATCGGGGCCGGCAACAATGGTTGCGACCTCATCGGTGTAGCCGTCGCCATTCTTGTCGTCTTCAATCGTCGTAGTTGAACGGTATGCATTATTGGTGCTGACGCGCCGGGCGAGCAAGCTACCATCGCCGCTTCGCCGCTCCGTCGTCTCGGTCCAGGTCCCATCGCCGCCGATGGTGGTCTTGGTTGAGGTAAACTCATCAAACAGGCCATCGCCTGTCAGGTCCGAGGACAAATTTGTTTCGCGACCGTTCGCACCCGTGATTGCGACCGTCTTTTCCCGTAGTGAACCATCGGCGTTACTAACGGTGCTGGTCGTCGAAACAGCACCGTCTGCAGCAACCTCGGTGGTCACTGAGCGCCGTTCATCGAACCGGCCAGAACCGCCATTGTCGAGATCGATGCTCTGAACCTTACCGTTGGCAGAGATCGACTGCACGATCTTCGACAACAGCGCCCCGTTGGCGCTCGTCTCGGTGATCGTTTTCGTGCGGCTGCCATCGGCGCCAACCGTGGTCATTTCCATCCGAACGACATCAAACACGCCGCGGCCGGTCCGATCCGTCCTGGTTGTCTTGGTCAAGCCATCCGCAGTGGACTCGATGACGACGCGTTTCAGGATCGCGCCGCTGGCGCTCAATGCTTCAATCGTAGTTGAGGTCGAACCGCCTGCATTGAAGGCGAACATCTGGCGTTCGTCGACAATCCCGTCGCCGTTCGCATCCACCAACGTCGTCAGGTTCGATTTGTTTGCACTCGTGGTCGTCGTCGTACGATCGGTCAGCGCCCCGTCGACCGCGAAGTTCGACACGACCCTAGTTCTCGATCCATCCGCTCCAATCGACAGGACCACGGTCTGCAGTCTATCATAGGTCCCATTGCCGTCGTCATCAAAGCGAGTGGTTGTCGTTGTCTTGTCGTGACTGACCGTCACCAGTTCGCGAAACGCCAACGTGCCTGCCTTGCTATACGCAAAGATCTCCGTCGTCGTTGACCCATCTTCATTCGACGTGGTGGCACGTTTTATCACGTAACCGGTCGTCTCCATCGCGAGCACCGCGTCTCCGACCGCACCTTTAGAGCAGTCAGTCCGAGTGAAGGTGGTCGTGCCAGTGATTTCCGACCCGTCGCTGAATACTCGGCCTGCGCCTGTCGGCGTCAAATCAATCGACTCGATGCCAAGCGAAGCAAGCGACGCCAAATTGTCGCCCACCATCACCTTGAACTCGCCCCAACGCGCATCGCCAGCATCGAGCTTGCCATTTCCATTGGTGTCGAACGCACTTTTTAGGGCAGCTAAGTCTCCGCTCGCGCCGGGATCCCACTCGGCGAACGCAAATTCCTTTTCGTCCGTGATCTTACCGTCATTTCCAAGATCAAGGACCAGTACGCCGTTGCCCTCCGCAGCCCAGGCCGAGCGCCGCGCATAACCGTCGCCACTGGTCTCGATGAATCTCGAGGATGAGGTCAGTGCATTGATGTCGAGACCGTTGCCTGTCAGGTCGAGTAGTACCGGCGACGTGAGGTCCCTACTGCTGGTGCTATTATTCTGGCCACGTGGGGCCCTTTCCCCGCCCTTCGCGCCGCTTCTCCCTGTCGGGCTGCGGCCCGGTCCGTTCCCGCGGTAAGAGCCGCCGCCGCCAAAACCGTTGCCCTTGGCGGTGTCGCCAGGGCTGTTTCCGCGGTCGGGTCTGGCGCTGGGCGTCGGACCTTCCGAAGGGGTTCGGGCATATCCACCCGAAGGCGAACGTCCACTACCTGCCGATGAGCTTCCGCCGCTGGATGATCCCCCCGCATTTCCGCTGCCGCGCGAGTTACTTTCACCCGAAGAGCCTCGGTCATAGTTTCCCGCGCCATAGCCGTTACTCGCACGATCGTTGCGGTCCTCTCCGCGCGAGCCACCACCGCCTAATCCGCCGCTTCCGCCGGTCAGGGGGCTCCCCGTTGTATTATCCGGCCGCACTCCCCCGGGTCGGGGCTGCGGCATTTCGGGCGGATTTACGGGGCTGATGTCGGATGGCGCTACCGAAAGTGGCGTGGCTATCCGTTCAATGGTGCTTGGAGAAACCACGCCTGAAAACGGCGAAACTGGCGCTATATGCGCAGGATAGCTTGCATCGGTCCAGGCCGACGGGGCCGAGACTCCAGGAATGGAATCCATGGGCGAACTGATTCCAGGAAGGCTCCCGATTTCTTCAGGCGTGGACACATTTGGCAGCGAAGGTGCCGGGGACGACCCGTGGTTCCCAAAACCTGAGTAAGTCGCTGGCTGATTGTCGAGCGCGGGATTTCGAGAAAAGCCGGGCCACGTCAGTCGCTCTGTCGCGTTGATTGGCGTCAGGTCCATACTACCGGGCATGTCGATTGATTGGTTTTGCCGTGGCCTGCCGGACAGTGGCTCCCCTGGCAGTTCGGCGCCTTGATTTCGCTCGGCCAGGCCTTTTACCGTAGCGTCAAATAGTGCCGAGAGCCCTGCTGCGGTAGAACCTAACCACGAGTCCGCAAGGTTGCCGATGGGGCTGCTTCTCGCACCCAAATCGGCATGGGAGAGACTGCCGTCAAGGCCAAGATTTCCGTCAGTTGCTGACAACTCCCATGAGGGGTCCGACATCTTGTCGAGACGAGTTTGTAAGCGTTGGTTGAGCTCATGTATCTTGGCCGAGTCGGTCAAGTCGAATAGTCCAGCGCTGTTGCGCCCTCGCCAGCCGACAAGTTGCTCGGCATCGTTAAACACTGGGCTATAACCGTCGATTAGACTAGGATCGCCAGCAAAACCAAAACCCTTCGTCAGAGCCTCGTCCACCCGGCCTAACACGTCGCTCAACGCCTTGTTCGGAAGCTGGGCCCGCAGCGCGACCTCCGCCTGCTGTAAACTCATACCGAATTTCTGCATGACATCGACGGTTGCCAGCGCCGCCACCGCCAGAAACTTCTCGTATTCAGCTGGATCCGCCATGATGCGATTTCCGACCGTGTCCCCTGGGTTCGATGACAGCTGAATGTCCCAGTAATTGAACGCTCCGCCCCATCCCGCCATCGTCTGCCCGCCATCCCTGATCGCGGCCAATGCGTCCTGCGCAATGATCCGATCAACCAAGGGCAATTTGCCATTGTCAATGACATCTTTGAGAACGGTTCTTCCGATTAGGTCTGACGTTTCCTGAATTTTGGCAGGGCCGGCGGCCTTCTGGTCCCACAGAAGGCCCGCGCGCGTTATAGCCCGGATAAAGACGTTGGCCTCGCTCGTCAGATCATTGCGGTTGATCTCCGCAGCTTTCCCGAGCCAAAAATGTTGCTCTTGGTAATTGTCTGCGTCGGGATCCGCTTCAATCAGCGAACGAAGATAGTCATAACCATCTGCAAAGTTCCGTGTGCCGCGATCAGTCAGTTTGTTGAGCTGGTCTCTCTGCTCTTGCGTAAGGCTGAATTCAGCGGCCATGCAAGTTTTCCCTTGGTAGGTTGGTTGCGGATAGCGGAGGCGTGCTACTTCACTAGCCAGCGCTCAAGAAGCGTTCGGATGCCTGCCTTGACGGAACGCCATTGCGAGAGGCCATTTTTGTCTGGCATCGACCCTTCAACGACGAGCGATAGGTCACGAAACATCAGTTTGTATTTACAAGCTGGCTCAGCAAGGGTCGTGGCGTGACATCTAATCATCACTTCCTCGTGTCCCTCTTCGAGGTTGAAGTAAGTGGCCTCGGAATCGTCTGAATAACTGAGCCGGATTAGCCCGTCATACGCGAAGGAGAGTCTATACTCGCCATGGGCAATCCCTATGAGATTTTCCAATATCCTCGGTGGTGGCACGGTGGCCGATGTGACTTCCTCGACGAATGGCGCCTTCACAAGGTACTCGTCGTCACTAGGCCGCGAGCGACCGGGCTCCTGCGGCCGCCAGTCGGGCTTGCTCCAAGAGTCTTCTTTCGGTGCTCGCAGATCTGGCATCCAGAAAGCGAATTCGAAACGGTTCCGGACAGGCGCACAATTGATGCGTTCCGGTGTTTGCCTCCCGGTTCCATAAGCATAAGGGACAGCGAACTGCCGCTGCCCCATCTGGAATTTAACAAGGTAGTCCGGATCGATTGTCAGTTTGCGATAGTAGGCGCCGAGATTGTCCTGGGGTTCCGGCTTGCAAGGATAGTCTTGTGCCGCGGCAGTGCCGGCGCACAGCAGCAGTACTGCGATCGGCAAGCTCGGACCGACGTCACGCCAAGCGAACATTCGCCTGCATCTTTCCCAAGATTTACCCAAACTCACATGTCCCGAAAATCGATTGCCGAACGGCAACTGCTCATCTATCTTCTACAGTTGTGGAGCTAGCAGTTACACGCAACTGCGGCAAGAGATTCTGTTGCACCTCAACTCATTTCTGACGTGTTGCGATCAGGGGGGCAAAGCAAAGAACGGCATAGCCTCCCGTCGATACATCATGCGATCTTTCGAGCACATACAGGGAACATCATGTGAACCCGAGTAGTCGTGGATAAATGGCAGCCAAGGTGTATCCACCGTCACTCACTACATAGGTTGTTAAAAATCCACTCGTATCCCGCTCGCCCCCGGCATTGGTGCCGAAAGCAACGGAATGCGAGTATGCCAAAACCAGACCTTTCATCACGTCATTTTCAGCGAAAAATCTCCGAATTCTGCGATGTGCGCATCGCGCCCATCGCACCGAAGCGGGCGCTGGAGAATCTCAGGCCCTACCTCACCAGCCTCATCATTTATCGCAAGTCGCCGCCACTGCTGAATGGTCGCATCGACTGGACCGCGACCGCCGACGCCTGCGGGATCGCCGACGAATTGACTGCGGATCTGAAGAAGCAACTTCGTCCGGGAATTGACGCGATCATCCGTTGGCTCGGGGAGCCAGCAGTAGTGGAAGACATTCGGCCAAAGAAGCAGACCACCAAATCAAGCGAGCGCGATCAGCGTCGCTCGACAACCACTGCGCCCTCCACCCGAAAACCACAACGGGTTGGCGCCCACGATACTCATTTCCACTCTGCTTCTACGCCAAGGGGCCCCCAACCGAAACCGCTGCAGCCGTCTCCGGATCCTCTGTTCGAAGCGAGTGAAGACCCCGCGAGTTTTCAGGAAGCGCTCATTTATCATATGCGCAGGTTCGGCGACACATACTGGCAACTCTATCGCGCCGTTATTCGGCTGGGTGAGACGTTCGACGACAAGACGCTGCTGTCCTGGATCCAGGGCGAGCGCGTGCCTCGATCCGTCGCGAGCTTCGGGATCCTTTCGCGCATCGAGCAGCGATACCGACTGTCGGTTGGATACTTCAAGGCGAAGCTGCCTCATCAGTCCCGCTCTCTCCATGGTCACGACCTTGGCGATATCAGCCCCGCGGAACGGCGACGGATTGCGTTGCATCTTCCCGACGATTTCGGCAGCCTGCCGTTTACCAAGCGGGAGGAGATTGTCGACTGGGTGCGCCGAGTCATCATCTCGGGTTCAACGGACTACCGACGTTACCAGGCTGCGGCGACCAAACAACGTTACGCCATCCGGTTTCCGGGCGTCACATACGGTGGAGGATCGCTGTCGCCGCGAGCGTTCACCTCGGCAGCGAGCGCTAACACCAATGCTACGGAAACATTTGAAGACCCTGATCTCCTGTCCGGCGTCGTCGATGCGCCGCCGCGGCTAGCAATGGAAATGGCCGATTTGATCCGGTTCAAAACATCGACGCTGACGGCGATTGGCTTTCAGCGGAACGGCGTATGGGGCGAGGAAACCGCGTCGCAAAAGATTGAACATCTCGGCCTGATGTTCGGCGCTCTCGCTGCCTCCCCTGCCTGTATTGTAAAGGGCCGCGGCGTCCCGCTCAGCCAAATGACCTTTGGACTGCTGATTTTCCCCGGCGTCTGGGATTGGTATCTGCAGTGGCGGGAGCAACGCCGCGGTTTCTACACCAAGTGGGAGGAGGACATGTTGATGGTCGCGCAAGCTCTCACGCGCGCGGAAGTCGGTTGGATCCGTCAGCATCCCGAGCTCATCAAGTATGTCAGACCCATCGAAGGACTGATCGCGCCCGAGGAGATCGAGTTCGCTTCTCGTGACTGGCATGGTGCCTGCGACGCGTTTCATCGGCACGCCGCCAACCGTTCCAAGGAGGTTCAACGTGTGATGCGTGTGCATCGCGATCCCTTTGAACCGATCATGTGCATTCTGGAAGCGGACAGCCCACTGGCGGAATATCGCAAGATCACAGACGAGATTTTGAAACGTATGCCAGACGAAAACCGGTACCCGCGAGCGGCTGCAGAGTCGGTCCGGTCCTTCCTCATGCTTCGACTGGGCCTCCACCTGGGCCTCCGACAAAAGAATCTTCGCCAGCTTCGTGTCTGCCCGCGCGGCCAATTTCCAACGTCCGAACGACGACTGGAAGACATGAAGTGTGGAGAACTGCGCTGGAGCGACCGAGACGGTGGATGGGAGGTGCTCATCCCGTCGGTCGCCTTCAAGAACTCCGGATCATCATTCTTCGGGCAGAAGCCGTTCCGGCTCGTCCTTCCGGACCTGCTTGATCTCTACAAATATCTCAACGCCTATATTGATCGCCATCGCGGTGTGTTGCTCGGTTCGGCAAAGGACCCGAAAACGCTCTTCGTCAAAACGGTGAAGACGACCAGCCTGGACGCGGCATACGATTCGACTACATTTTACGAAGCGTGGCGAACCGTGATCCAACGATATGGAATCTACAATCCCTACACTGGCCGGGGCGCCATCAAGGGTTTGCTACCGCACGGTCCTCATAATCTTCGAGACGTGCTCGCGACACATATCCTGAAGCAGACTGGATCCTACGAGCAGGCGAGTTACGCCATTCAGGACACGCCAGATGTTGTGCAGCAGCACTACGGTCGTTTTCTGCCACAGGACAAAGCGGCGCTTGCCGCAAAGATACTCAACCAGGTCTGGGAGGCCGCATAGCCGGCCAAGACAGACTACGGACGCCGAACAACCCCGGATAGATGCGAAGGCCACTTCAGCATCTATCCGGCGCTAATGGCGACGCCTTGAAGGGATCCGAACCACTGACCTAGTCACCAAACGACCAAGCATCTCGTATGCTTGAAGAATCTCCCACCAAGGCTCATTGCCCTTGGGTCCAGCATCCATGTTGAGGCTACAGTGACGAGTGAGTTGCCAACGAGTCATTACTCGGCGGCTGATTGCATCGACTGTCCGCCCAGTTCGACACCAGCACGCTCGAACAAATCTTGATTCTGCTCGATCACATCGCGGAATGTCATTCGATACGAGACATCGGGGACGATCCCTGTATCTTCCAGTACACGTCCCTCATTTGCCTTCACCCGCAACGCGCGGCGCATCGTCAGGCTTACGTAGATTCCGTTTGGAAGATCGGTAAGGCCAGCAGGGCTTCGCGCCAAATAGACGGCGAGCTCCGCGCCCATCCATGGCTGATAACGAACGACATGAGAAAGCACGCCGTCGTGAATTGTCCATGCGGTATCACTGCCATCGACCTGGGCGGGCGACAGAGCCGCCTTCTTCGACAGGGAGACCCCAGCGGCATTAAAAGCATCGACGATTTGTGCCGAGAGTTTTCCGCCTTCAAGGTCGGCTTTCAGATCCCCATCAAGACGAAAATCGGGATTTAGAATGCGCACGACATCCCAGCCCCAGTTATTGCCTCCAGCCGCGGCCATGTTGCTGTCTGTGCAGATAACCTTCCCGATTTCGTTGTCGATGAAACCGGCCGCGAACATGTCTGCTGTGCTGAAAGCCAGAGCGTCGCTGATCAGAACCACTGGACCGCTGTATTTGCGCCCGACCTTATTGTAATCGGCATCATCGCCCTCAATTGGGATGCCCCGCGTATAGGCTTCCCCCGTCTTGAATGCCTCTGCGAATGAGGGACGCCATTTGACGAAAGCATCGCTGGCTTCTGCCATGGCGCGGGTCAGATCGGTGACGCGAAACTGGAACCGAGCCGGCACAATCGGCTGTGGACTGAAAAGCTGGAGCACCCGTTCGCCCGCTGCTATGTACCCGCCGGTGTTTCCTCGGATATCAAAGATAAGGCCATTCTGCGGAAGCGTCGGAAGAATCGGCACCAGCGCAGTGACCAGGTCATCGACCTCGTTCGCGCGAAATGACCAGAAGCGTAGATAGGCAAAAGTACCGGCATTTGTCGCAATGGTGCCGTAGTCGATAACACCCTGCGCCGTGCTTCCCTGGATATCGGGGACACCCAACTCGGCTGGGACTGGTTTGGCAGGTGGCGCCGCATCGAAAGTTTGAGGTGCGGTGAGCACACGCCGCGCATTCTGAAGGTCCATCAGAAGGAGGTCGCCACCAAAGCCGGTCAGATTGCGCCCGAGGGCGGGATAAGTTGGCGCCGCCGCTGCATCGAACCCGGTCCACGTAAAGCGTTCTTCAGAGATAGAACCACTAAGCGAAAAACGGAGATCGACCCATTCCTCGAGTGGTGGCCCAAACTGCTTGAGGGGACGGTGCGTGAGAAATGCGAGGCTCCGCGCAAGGGATGCTGCTTCGTTTCCACCGTCGAACAGATTTGCGGTTAGGCGAACATAGCGGTCGATCGGTATTCCGTTCCAGTGGGTGACGCGCGCCCCTGGCTGGAGCACTTTGAACTTCACATCCACATCAACCTTGGTGACGACGTATATCTCGGCTCCACCATCCCAGCAGGTTTCGATCATAAAGGGCAGCACGGCTGCGGTCCCATAGGGTGCTCGTCCATAGAACATGACGTGCCGATCTCTGACGCGAGCGAGTATTTCGACCAGGTTCTCGTGGAATTCAGCGTCAGTCATGGCATCAAGCTGCAGCCGGAGCAGCCCCAGAGCTCGGACTGGATCGAAGCCGTAGATCGCCTTTTTGCGGTTGAGGTTGACGTAGAAGCTATCAAGGGCAATCGTCAGTTGGTCGACGAGACGCTGTCGATCCGCAAAGGCATAGATAGGCGCTACCGCCAGGCCTGCGGCGGGCAACGCAAAAGTCTTGGCAAGCAGCTTTCCGCCCGGCGAGTGGATTCGGGACTCGATCACACGGGCCCTGCCCTTGGGGACCGGGCTACCAAGATTTCGCTTCGACTTTTCACGTTTCGACATTCTTGAACTCCCCCTATTTGCTATCCATGGCCGCACTCTTGCCCGCGACGTCGTTTTGACTGCACTCCCCAGCGCACAACGTCCTCGGCCCTTAGCTGGCCATTCGCCGCGCTCTGCGGTATCTCGCATTGCCTGCGCCGCTGCGCTCAGCGCTTAAACGTAATGCTCAAGAGTTTCGGATCATGGTCGCTGATCTGTTTTTCCTCCGGGAGAACCGAATTGACGTGCAGCGTGCGCATTTCTGCCGATTGTCCTTCGCCGAGCAGTACGAGCGCATGGTCGAGTGATTGCGAATTGCCTTGGAAGGTATAGCTCACGCGATCGAGAGGCTCGTTGTCGAGAGCCATGTTCCTCAGATCCGGCATGCCGCCGGTCAGAAGGAGCAGTGGCTCCTCATACCAGAAGGTGTTGAAATCCCCGACGATCACGACCGATCGTCGACCGTCCGCCGGAAGGGAGCGAATGAACTCGCGAACAGCGCGCGCCTGGCCGATGCGAATGAGGCCGGTGCTATCTTTAGGCGGCTGGATCGTTCCGTAGAGGGGGTCACTTCCCGACTTAGACGAGAAGTGAACGTTGATGATCATCACCTCGGTTCCATGGAACTTCAATGGAAGTGCCAGCGGGAGCCTTGTGCGCTCGAAGGACGGATCGCCAATCCGCTTGGCCAAGTTTGCGTCCACAACTGCACGCTGAGGGTTGACCAGGTAGGCTAGACGGATGTTCCCGCCCGGCTGCCCACCTTCCGCATCATCGACCGGATTGAGCGAAACCGCTTGATAGGCTGGACCACCCGCAGCCGAGATCGCATCAGTCAAGGTGCGAAGGGTTTTTTCAGCGCCGACCTCGTCGCTGAGTTCGCCTCCATCGTCATCCTGAACTTCCTGAAGGGCAACCACGTCGGGTGCACCGAGAAGTTTGACAATGTGGTCGGCAACCGCAGCGAATTTCTTCGCGCCCACATCGTCATCCACGTCATCCGTCGATGGAACCTTGGCAGGCTCTTCAACCTTGGCATCGAGGTTTTCGACATTGTAGCTGGCGATGGTGAGGACATCGGCAGAGGGCTGCGTTTCCACAGGAGGGAACTGCCAAACCTTTGGAACATATTCTGCATGGGATTGCAGTTGTATCCCATATGAACCACCGTCAGTTATGACGACGCCGCCGAGACGCGAGAACTGATCTCCTACCGATACCAGGAAGTTCGCCGGCACGAACGGCTTTCCGATCTGGACGCGAATTCGCTCAGGATTGGCATCGCCCGGAGTGGCCGTGATGCCGCCAAGCGAGTTCATGCCCGTCGCATTCGCCCCGCGATCCGCAACGACATAAAAAGCATTCGATTTCTTAGCCAGCGGTCCCACGACAATCGGCTCAGCGATCGTGACGAGCATGCCCTCCAGAGTTTCGAAGAAGTCGGCGCCGGAACGCTCGGGATCAAACGAGCCTGTGGCGGAAACGATCACTTCAGTAGGAGGCTTTCGGCCGGAAGCACCGATCGTTACCGGGGTCGGTATGGCGCCGGAGCCGATCTTGGTAAAGATGGAGCGAGTGACCGTTGTCGTGGAAAACTCACCGAAGCCGCCGCTCTGCTCCTCAACTGAGCCTTCGACTCTGACGACATCACCGATCTGAAGGCCGACCGGCTCACGACGAACCAGAATTCCGTCGGAGGTCAGGTGGTTTCCATCACCAATCGGATCCTGGACAAAAAATGTCTTGTCGCGGATTTGGGTCACCACTCCTTCGAAGCGGACCACCTTTCCATCCAAAGGAGACACATGACCAAGCCCCTGAATTTTGGGGATCGTCGTGACCTCCGCGGCATAACCCGACGAAGCAACACAACAAGCCCCTAAAGCAACGAGAAAACCGCCTATACGCATACCCCTGCCTCCTGATCTTTCCGCTACGACTCCGATTATCGACTCGACGGAGGCGTAGACGGCGCTCATTTTCACCACTCTCGCACTCCGTAACTGACCTTTTGAAGTTCCGGATTGAACAAGTAGGCCATCACTTCTGCGTCACAGACATTGCCCTCGATAAGGTCAGCGAGGTTTTCGCTCACAGTTGTCGAGCCACCGCCTGATTCCGCGACTTTCACCAGTTTGGGATCGGGATTGAAACCACCGTCTGACGCCATCGCGCACCGTCGAGAAGGCAGCAACGCCGCCACAGCCTTCGTCTGCTCGTTTGACAAAGACCACCCTAAGGGAAGGTCGATTTCGTCAAGGGGCAACCTATGGAAGAAGAACCCAGAATTCACGTCGAAATGGGTAATGCATGCGCCAAGCCCACAAAACGTCGTCTTCGAACGATCGAGCGCGAGCACCCCACGCGCTTCTCTCGCGTTTAGCATCGTTCGTATTGGGTCGAAGAGAAACGATTGCGACAACTGCGATGGGTTCTCGTCGTCGGAACCCTGGTCCACCGTCGAAATTGCATAGTGGGCAAAAAACACATGGTCATCGCAACCCGACCAAGCAGCATTCGCTTCGAAGGCGTGTTCAATTTTCAGCTGACATTCTGCCCATTTGGGATCGTCGGACTCGTTTCCGACCTCCTTGTCGAATGCCTTGGTCTCAGCCATCGTACGAATATCTTTGATGACGTCGAGCACGGTCTCGGCACCAGAGTTTTCGAAGTACCCTCCATCGCCCAGAAGCCGATCCCGATTTTTCTCCACGCTCAGTCTCGCGGTCGGTGTAATCCACGGAAATCGCGCACTCGTCGATGCTGCGTCAGCAACCGTGACGTCGTGTTCGAGATAGGCGGGGAACCATTCAACCAAAGACTGCCCCCAATCAGAGGTGAGGGGCGAAAAGACGAAGCGCTGGCCGCGCTGCACGTCGGACGAAACAAACATCAACAAGGGCTGGTTCCCCTTCACGTCAAAGCTGTTCCTCATGGGAAGGTCGAAGATGCGGCTAGGTTTTGGCAATGCATCGCGCATCGAAAGCCCGAGAACGGAAGCCCGATCATCCTGGAAGAGTCGACCGGGCAACAACGCATCAAGAAGTTCGGCGAACAGCATGCGGGCGAGCACCGGCGAGAGGTGATCCCGCGCGAGCGTACTCATGTCGACGCGGTCATCCGTTAACTTGCACGGCTTCAGTGGCGCATTTACCTCCGAAGGCGCTAGTGACTCGGCAAACAACACGTTGCCGAACGAACCTCCAGATACGCCGACGGTGGCAAATACATGCTGCGCGAAACTGGCACATCGGTCCTGAAAAGACCTCAACGCGGCATAGGCATGCGCTGCGGCGTAAATTCCGCCTCCCTCAGACGAGACCAAAATAACCGGATAGGGCCGTTTTGCCGCTCTATATCGATCGAGGTCTTTGCGCTGGTGCAGCCACTTCAGGAACGTGCGCGATATTCCTCCCTCGAAGCGAGCGGACTCGCTTTCCGCAATCCGAAGATCATGATTGTTGGTCGCAGAAAAGATGAGGACCAAAGCGAACACGACGGCCACCGCCGCGCCAATCCTTGGTCGAAGAAAGAGCAGGGCAACAGCGATGGCAATCAGGCCTAAGGCGACGACAATGGTGCCCAGCACGCCCAGGAAACGGGGAAAGTCGATGGGGAAATAAATCGTTGCCGCCACAGTCACCACGGTCAAAACGAGCCATACTTCGGCGAGGAGAGCCACCGGAGACAACACCCTCATTCTTAGGTGAGGCCATGCGGCAACCGTTGCCGAGATGGAAAGCAAAGCTACCAAGATCGGGACCAGAGTCTGGCCACCCGAGCGGATGATTGCGATCGTCGCAAGCATGGCCGGAAGATTGACGAGGAGGAGATCGAACCATCTCGGCTGCGCCCGGTATCCGAGAAGGACAAGCTGCGCCCATGCGCAAAGGGTAAGAAAGAAGTAGCAGAGGCCGAGATAGGCATACTGCCCCGATGCTTGCGCCAAAACGTGCTCGATCTGCGAAGGCAGAAACAAAGCAAAAAAGAAATATGGGACATAGGCCAGGATAAATGCACGCCGAAGGATTGAACTCATTGATGCCCCCAGCAGAGTTCCCCGAACAAAGGAAACCATAACACCACGCTCTCTGGTTGAACAGGTTCAACCGATTTTCTCGCCCTATTGTTGAACTCCTGCCGATGGCCTAACGTCCGTGCGGTGGAGCAAGACAACGACGAGCCAGAAGAACTCGCTGCTCGTACCTGGGGAGATCAAATGACTGAAAATGCCTATTTCGCGTTCTGGCAGGCGTCGCCGGACGGCATCGTGAACACGTTTTTCTTCAAGTTGACAGACCCTGCCAAGATAGCCGAGGCACGAGCAATCCTAGCCGACACATCGCTCATTCGGCGACACGTTCACGGCACGATCCGCCAATCGCGCGTCGCGTACAATCCAAACTGGTCGTTTCACATCGATCCTGAGTCCGTCGGCTTTTTTGAAAGGCAGATCGAAGTATGCGACGCGAACATGGCTCACATCGATAGTCGGCTCGACGAGGTTGGTGGTAGCTTCCTCCCACGTTCATTTTGGTGCCCTTGGTCTTCAGCGATCGCCGCAGAGGTCACCCATCTCGTCGAACCAGAAACCGAGAAGCTTAAAATTTAGCGTCCTAGCGAGCCGATGGCGGAGCTGGGCGGCTCATATAAGCGGTGAGGTCAGCAGGGACGGCCTCCCGTGACGATTCCCTAACATTTTCACGTCGTCGCGGGCTTCGCTCCCCAACGCGCGCCCAGGCTACACTCGCAAAACAGGTCATCGGTAAAGTCGCGTGGGGCCTCGCTCATATGCGCCCTACTCCTTTGCTGCGGGCGCGACGTTGGACACGTTCGAGGTCGAAAGGGCTCGCCCAACCCTACCCTTAATGTTTGCGCGCGGTATCCGACGGGTCACTATGAATTCCTACCACCGATTTTCAACATGACCTTCCGCTTGGATTTCCGCTCGGGTGCTGGGCGTTTTTGGCAACCCAGCATTGCGTCTCGAATTTTAGTCGGATAAAAATTAGAAGGCGGCCCGAAAATGACCTGGTGGGAAAATTGAGACTATATATCATAGAGATATTTTTCATTGCTTTCATTGTATTAGCTCCGTTTCTTCTGCAATCAAAACAACATTTGCGGGATATGGAGGGAGGACCTGTTCAAAGGCTCATGAAAAGAGCCATCTATCTGCTGTTCTTATTGCTGCCGACCTACGCCCTGCTCGATTTTGTTTCCGAGCAATTCCTCGGGCAAAAGCTTCCACCAATCCGCAGTTTTTTTGGAGGCAATGGCACGACCGGGGACGTAGCCACCAATACTACCCGGATCGGGTCGGAACCGTTGGCCCTCACTTCCACAGAAGTCTGTGGGCGCGCGCTGAGCAGCGATCGCAGCGGCTGGGCGTCCTCTCGCGACGCTGAACGCTTTGTCATCCGATCCCAGGAGCACGGAGACAGCGTTGACACATGTCGCGAAAGGCTCGGTCTCAGAACCCTGAAAGAGGAGAAAACTCAGAAGGAGGTCGATAGAATTCGCAACCTTACCAGCCTTTCCGTATGCCAGAGCGCGCTCGACGGAAGCCGATCGGATTTTTCAACCGCGGAGCATAAGCAGCTCTATGTTGTTGAAGCACTGCGGCGTGAGCTTTCGCCACAGACTTGTACCCGGCTCGGCAACGGCATCAGCACTGTCGAGCCTGACCGGTCTGAGCCACAACCGGTTTTGAAGCAGCCTAGCAAATTCGTCGATCCCCGAAGCGGTCTTCCTGTTTCGGTTGTTTCAAACGCATCGCTACCTTACGCCAACATGCGCACCGGACCTGGTAGAGAGTTTAAGCTGGTCAGCAAACTTCCAAACGGGATTGAAGTATTGATTTATGGGCCTGTCCTGTCAGGAAGCGGTAGCCAATGGTGCCGCATCGCAACCGGCGACGGCAAGAAGGGTTTCATATCCGCCGATTTTCTGCCCGACGCCTGTGAGTTGACCGCGCAGCAGTTCGAGTTTTTACAGGCCAAGAACAAAGCCGAGGCGGACGAGGCCGCAAAACTTGCCCATGATTTTCTCACGATTATCGGCAACATCTCCAAGCGATAGCGTCAGCGTGCGCTGACAAAATCTGAACGGAATGCCGTGCGCAGATTGCAGCGGCAACGTCCGTTCACTGAACCGATAAGCGGCGCTCGCCTATAACAAGCCGGCGTTTAATTTCGTTCGAAGCAGGTCTGACGCAAGTGGACTTATGTGGCCCATTGAAGTTGAATTTTCGCCTTGGTGGTTGTGTAAATCCTTACATTTTCTCGTGTCTCAAAACTCAACGGAGAGCCCAGGTAAGCACTTAAAAGGTCTTGATGGGATTTGAACCTCCGACGGGTTTGGCTGAATACGCTAAAGTGCTGTATATATGTGTCAAAATATCCTTCATACACAGGAGTGGTCCGCGGTGAGCCGAGAGCCGACAATTTTGGACGTAGCCAATGAAACGCCGATCACGTTTGAGCTGCTTGATGAAGCTTACGCGTTGCAGGCGTGTATGTCCGCCGAAGAGCGCAACGACAATGATCTACAGGTGGCACGGATTGTTGATCTACTGGAACAAGGCGGAATGCATGATGACTATCAGCTCCGAGCATCTGTGGCGTCGATCCGACTTCGACAGCGTGCACTTGAACTGTTAGTTCAAGATGGCGGGGCACCGGGGTTCACGCTGCCCACGACAGAGGTTGGAAGGACCACAGTCCATCGCGATCTTTTCCGATGTGCAGCTGCCGAGCCGCTTGTATCCATCGCTGGACAGCCCCGCTTCGATCCCGATAGCTTTCGACGCCGCTTACTCAGTTTCACGGAAACAGCAGGCAGTTCATGAACCAGCAGATGACGATAGGCGTGTTGGCCTTCGGGCTCGATGCGCGAATTAACGCCCAATTTGCCATTGTTCACTGCGCAGATCCGCAGCGTAATACGTGCCGATGATCGTATGGGAAGGCGGCCGCCGAGTCCTGCAACAGTGCGTAGCTCGCGGCAGGACCGCCGGATGCCACTAGGCCGATCCATGTATGCCGATCGTTGTTGACTGAAGCGTGATCATACCCCTGACCACGCCGATCACGAACAGCTGGTAGCTCAACCCACACGATGTTCCAGAGTGTTCCTTGACTTTGATGTCACCCACTGGTACACCCAGGAACATCATTGGGGGCACGGGCGTGATCAAGTATACCGCTACCAAAACGCAGAACCCCGGACGCCCAGGCTGGAGCGTGACGTTCCGGCATCCAATGCGGCGTGACACAAAGCGAAAGACCGGCCTAAAAGTCCGTCGAGGCCTTGGGACCACGTCTGCTGACGAGGCGGAAAAGCTGGTCAGCCAAATGAACACGCTCCTTTCCGATCCAAGATGGTGGAGCGTTGCGCGGAAGCCGGAGGCCTCGCAGAACTTTGATCCCAGGATCGTCGACGCCTTTTATGACGATATCGAGGTTGCACACGTCGACAATCGGGCGCTGAGGGACGACATAATGCCTCTCTTGGGCGCCTCCGACGGCTACACCAAGGTTTTGTTCGTCGGCACCACGGGCGCCGGAAAAACCTCTCTTGTACGTCACCTCATCGGTTCAGACCCCGATGAAGACCGTTTTCCGTCGACATCGACCGCCAAGACGACCATTGCCGAGACCGAGGTGATTCTGAAGCCTGGAACGAAGCATGAGGCGGTCGTCACCTTTTTCACCGAGCAAGAACTACGGATTGCAATCGAAGAATGCGTCCTCAACGCCTGCACCGCCGTCCTGACGAACAGTCCTGATGAGCGGGTCGCTGACAGGTTTCTCAATCACGCTGACCAGCGGTATCGACTGGGATACACTCTTGGAAACTGGCGGAAGAGCGCTGCGGTTGATGTCTCGGCCGATGATTGGGATTTTGACGCAACTCCTTCCGCGGAGGCGCACTCATCAGCGGACGAAGATGCTGTCCCGGCCGCTGAGGCTGAGAGAAACCAGAAAGGCTTGGAGCGATATGTCGCCCGCGTCCGGGAGATGGTGAAATCGATTGCCATCCCCCATCTCGTGACGCTTGGCGTTGAGTACGAAACCGCAAGCCCCGAGGACTGGGACACAGCGCTGGATTTGCTTGAGGGCGAATTCTACGACAGCAATGAATTTCCTGATCTGGTCCAGGATGTCATCGACGACATCCAGGCGCGACTTGATCTCGTGCCAGGTGGGAAATTCGAGCGAACACACTCCGGCTGGCCGCAATCATGGAGCTTCACCTCTGAAGATCGTGGCGAATTCATTCGGCAAGTCAGATGGTTTTCGAGCAATTTCGCACCGTCTTATGGACGGTTGCTGACACCTTTGGTTGACGGCGTGCGTGTCTCGGGCCCCCTTTTCCCGAAGTTCACGTCAGAACAGCCTCGCCTGATTCTACTCGACGGCCAAGGGCTTGGCCACACGCCGGACAGCACCGCAAGCATCGCGACGTCGATCACCAAGCGCTTTGCCGAGGTTGATGTTATCCTTTTAGTCGACAACGCTGAACAGCCGATGCAAGCCTCGCCTCTCGCTGTCCTGTCGTCAGTCGGAACTGCCGGTTATCACAGCAAGCTCGCGGTAGCCTTTACCCACTTCGACCAGGTCAAAGGCGACAACCTCCCGACCTTCGTCGCGAAGCGAGATCACGTCCTGGCGTCTGTCAGAAACGGCCTGACCTCGTTGCGTGAGGTCGTCGGCGGCGGCGTAGCGAATTCTCTAGGGAAATCCATCGAAGCGAACAGCTACATGCTTGGAGCGCTTCACGAAAAGAGCGCCCGACTTCCAGGCGGCGTGCAGAAGGAACTCGAACGCTTCTTTCAACAGTGCAGGAACGCCATAGCTTCTGTCGTCAAGGCAGATGTCGCGCCTCGCTACAATCTTGTCGGCCTCGACTTTGCTATTCAGGCCGCAACGACCCGTTTCGCCGACAGATGGGCGTCGAAACTCGGCGTTGGCGGAAGGGGCGGCACGCAGAAGGAACATTGGACTCGCGTAAAGGCGTTGAACCGACGCGTGGTTGTCGGCATTGACCATTATAGCAACCTGCAGCCCGTCGCTGACCTAATACGGGAGTTGCAGACGCAAGTCTCACGATTTCTGGACAGCCCTTCATCCTGGGTGCGGGCGCCCGCGTCGGAGGACGAAGCTCAGGAAGCCCTTGCGGACGTCCGAAATCGCGTGTTCCGGACCCTGCATGATTTCTCCAGACAGAGGATCGTGGAGGAGCAAATCATCGCCTGGCAGCGAGCATTCGACCTCGCGGGTCGTGGGTCATCGCAGCAGCGGTCAGAGCAGATAAATCTTCTTCTTCACCATGCAGCGCCGGTCCCCGGTCCGGACATGTCACCAATCAAAATTGAATTCATAAAGACCATTAGAACTCTCGTGGCAGATGCCATTCGAGAGGCACGTGGTGAACTCGAAACTATTTGATGCGAGCGATTTATGGCTGACGACCGATATTCCCTTTTTGATGCAATACGGGCACTCTTTCCAACTGGCTACCTCGACTATCAAGGCTATCAGGCTCGGCTAGAGGGAAAACCGCGCAATCTGCATAAGAGCTTCGTGCGGCCTCCTTGCCAAGCGGTCGACCTTTTCGCAATCGCCGCCTTCCTGCTCCATCGGAGTGGCGGCTATCATCACATTTCTCCGATGGTCGATGGCGCAAGCACCTCAGCCAGCCTCGTCATTGACGAATCAAGCCGGTCCCAGTGGATCGAGGCGGGGCGAAAATGGCGTGGCGAAGGTGAAGATGCTCTTCCTGCACCGCCAAAGGCTCTTACAGATGCGTGGCGGGAGCTTTTCCGGTTTGGAAGGAACCCGCTTTTCCTCAGCAGTTCGGGAAAATCACGGCCCCGCCCCTGGTGGCGTGCGGCCATGGCGCTTCTTGCCATCGCCGACGAGGCCGCTCGTGATTTGGGATTTGAACAGGGCTCAGAAAAATCTGCGCAGGCCGCGATGGCTGAAGTCGCAATGCGCGATTCAATTCAGCGTGACAGAAAAGTCTATACCGTTTCCAATGCCAGTAACGATCAGGTCTGCGTGCTTCCCAAAAGCCGAACACCGAAAGTCGGCTGTACGTTGCGGTCACTTTCTCACAACCTCTCGCTGCTCCCATCACGGGGTCTGGCGCGAGCATTCTGGAGCCCCCACCCTCAGATCCGTAGTGCGGAGCCCGCTGTCGCAGCGGCTTCGCCGTTCAATTTGATCGTGATCCCGCTCCCATACCAAGTCCAAGCAAAAGCATTCAAAGGCACCCCTGCCAAGGAGGCGTCATGGGGATGGTTTCATGTCGACCCGCATTGGTGCCCATCCAGCGAAGACGTTGATATCATCGACGAGGGCTTTGATCAGTTTTGGCAATTCGTCGAAGGGGTCCTTGACTCCGGGGCTCGTGACGTCGGCACAGTTCATGGCCTCATTTTTCCTGAGGCAGCGCTCAGCTACGAGGTCTTCACTCGGCTCTGCGACAAACTCAAGGACAGGCAGGGATTTGAGCTGCTTGTCTCAGGTGTTTTCGACAGCCAGAACCAGGGAGGCGATATCCGGCCTGGAAATTTCGCAGCAATGGCAAGGCGCGATCCTGGTCGGGATGGAAAAATGACCTTCAACATCTCCACCAGAGAAAAGCATCACCGGTGGAGGATCGAGAAGAGTCAGATCGAAGCCTATGCGCTGGGATCATCACTCGACAGCAGTCGCGGATGGTGGGAACAGATCGATATCCTGAACAGAAGCCTGGACGTGTTTGTTCTCCGAGGCGTTGCTACGGTGACCACGTTGATTTGCGAGGACCTGGCACGAAGTGATCCCTGCCAGGAGCTGGTTCGCGGGATCGGGCCGAACCTCGTCATCGCCCTTCTTATGGACGGCCCCCAGCTCAAGGACCGGTGGCCTGCACGATATGCTACGGTCTTGGCGGAAGACCCTGGGTCATCTGTTCTAACGGTGACATCGGCGGGCTTGCTCCGACGATCAAATGATACGCGGCAGTTTCCCGCGTCGGACAAAATCGGCTTGTGGCGTGATGACACCGGCAGGACCAGCGAGTTGTCCCTCGCTCCCTCCGCTCAGGCGCTGTGTCTCACCCTACAGCCGACCGCAATTCAGGAAAGAACGCTGGACGGTCGTGCGGACAACACGGGGTCTCAGTCGTGGAGACTGACTGGGATGGCGCCAGTGATAATTCGCGATCCAAACAAGAGAATTATGGATGGACAGTGGCCGGACGGGGTGTAGCCTTAAGCAGCAGCGGGCTCTTCCTCGTCCTCTTCAAGAGCAGGAGCTTCCTCGTCATCCTGTTTGGGAGCCATTTCCAGAGCCACGCGAAAGGCTTCAGGCGTCAACACGGTCTTGAGCTTATCAAGGGCATCCTTGTTGGATTCCAGGAAGGTTTCGCCATACTTTAACATCTATTCGCCTCGATGTGCCTAATAGCATTATACCCTGTAGTGTGAACGTCGTCACGAGAATTACAAAATGCCGTCTCTGAGCTAGTTAACGAGAATCCAACGCTGTGGTTCACACTAATATGGTGGACCCAGTACGATGGATGCAAGAGAGCCCGCCGCGATTGAATGCACCTCCTCAATTCTGAAGACGCGCCAAGATCTTATCAATCAGGGTTTTTGCCGCACCCGAATTCGGGGAGCACTCGTAAACCAAGTCACAAAAGCGAGTGAATACCCGCCGTTCGGTCTCATCCAGCTCTGGTATGGATGCCGGGGCAGCCCTCGGTCCTTTTGCGGTTTCAAACTTCTTGCGCAATCCCTCCAGGCTTTGAGTAAATGCCTCAGTTTCCGACGCCTCAAGCAATGAGTTGTTGATGGCTTTGGTGGCCCGCCCGAAGTTTTCCTCCGTTCGCGCGACCAGTTTCTCACGCTCAACGTTGCCAATCGCTCCCTGATCGAAGACTTGGATGGCGTGCTCGATCTGCTCCTGTTGCAACTCCGCTTCCCGGAGCCATTTCCGCTTGATCGAGTTCGTTCTGCATAGCTTTGAGATTTCTCGTGCAATCGGGCTCAGCTGATTGATGAGGTTCGCGTAGTGAGCATTTTGCTCAAAGTGATCGCGGCGACCGTTCGGGACAATCTTCCGGTCGATCACATGGATTTCTCCGACGGACCACGAGTTGAATCGAGCCTCTGGGAAGAGGTCTTCGAGCAAGTTGTTCTCGCCGACCTGCACATTTCCAGCTCGGAGACGCAATCCTTTGACGCCAGAGCCGTTGGTCAGGGCACCCTCATATTCATGATGCAGCACCCACACCACCGCCGCCGGGTC
Organism: Ensifer sp. YR511; assembly: GCF_900103045.1. Classification (NCBI taxonomy): domain Bacteria; kingdom Pseudomonadati; phylum Pseudomonadota; class Alphaproteobacteria; order Hyphomicrobiales; family Rhizobiaceae; genus Ensifer; species Ensifer sp. YR511. Next base: position 47,893 of record NZ_FNGR01000025.1, on the reverse strand, counting down.
ACCTTCCATTCCCGAAATCTCGTTTATCGAGATGCGATCGAAAGTGATGGGCTTGCCGTTTTCCTGGACCATGGAATTACGGTGCGGGCGGTAAATGGGGTCGCTTTTTCCATCCACGTAGATTTTCAGCTGACCGAGATGGACCACCGGTTCCAGAACCGAGCGGATTTCTTCCGCGAAGCTGAAATCGGGTGAGAATGGAACAGGGGCGACTTGGCCAAGGTAGTCATCGACTGCCGCCGGGTTCATCAGCTTGTCGCTGCGTATCCTGATCACACCTCGAAGCTCAACTTCGAAAAAGTGCTCCGGATACTCTCCCGGAGGCTTCCTTCGATATGTTGCGACCGTGCGGACAAGATCTTCAATCGAACCGTCCGTCTGCCTCAAAAGGGATTTCAGCTTACGGCAATCCCATGTCAGCTCCGAAACAAGCTCGTCACCGACTGCGCGAGAGCGGAACACAAGTTCCTGCGCATACCCGAGACCTGCCAGTCGCCCAACGCCGCGAAAGCCGCGAGAACTCGATCCGCGTTTGTTGCTGGCGCCTAGAGCCGCCATCCGGCGGGCGAAATCTTTGGCAGGAACACCCGTCCCATTGTCACGGATGCGAATGGAGCGGGTTGGAGGATCGATATCAATTGTCACCTTACCGTCTTCCGATGCCTTAAGCAGACCAAGCTCCCTGGCATCATCGATAGCATCCGCGGCGTTTTGAACATACTCGCGGTAGACGGTCATAGGATCGATGTACATCGCGCTGGAAACCAGTTCGAGAACGTCTCGACCGATTACGACCTCGCCAATTGGTTCGGTCGCGCCCTGCTCTTTCGCCGCAAGCAATGCCGCGCGATTTGCGCGAATGGCTGCTTCTCCACTCATGCTACATTCCTTTGATCAGCCGCTTCCACAATCACTGGCGCGACGGAGTCTTCATCATAGTCCAGGCCTGCGTCCTCGACGCGTTCGTCCTCTGCTAGTCCAAGGTCGGATATTGATTCAAGCCGGACGAGTTCCTTTTGCCTCGCCCATATGGACGTCAGCTCTTCTTTCGACGCCGGGATATAGAAACGCAGGATGCGCCGGACCTTGTCGTGGCTGGCCCTGTCGCTGAGCGTCACAAACTCTCGTGGGTCCCTGGATGACAGGAGTTCCATCAGCTCCGCCCGTTCATAGGAATCGAGGTCGGCGAACTCCGCATGGAACGTGTAGAGCTTCTGATCTGGGTCAAAGCGCTCATACCAGGTGCGATTGAAGATAAGGTCGTGCGGCATCATCAGGATTCGAGAGTAATCGTCGAACGTGTCGCCAAACGCCCGTTTAAAGAAATCAGGAGCGCCACTGACGATACCGTGGGTCGCTTGCAGGACAATCTGCATAGACCGCAATTGGTAGCGGGACCACTTCTCACCAATATGGCCACGGTCAGGCCTGTTCGTCGGCTGATAGCGCATCGGGAACGACCAGATGCGGACCCCCAGCTCTTCGTTCAGAGTCACGTTCAGGCGCATGCGCTCGAACAGGTCCTCAGGACCGTCGTGGAAATTATAGAGCATGTAATTTGAAAGCTCCGTCAGCCCGTGCTCGGCGGCGTATCGGACAGCCTGCTCGTACGGCTTCCGCACCCCAAGATGGTCGAACGCGATACGGAGCGGCCGCAGGCTGATCGTTGCGAGTTCCCGAAGGTACATCGGGTCCTTACAAAGGATTCGTGCGTCTACACCCTGGTTGAAATCGACCCTGCGCTGAACGGCGACCTTCGCCCCTGGCCTCAAAAGCTTGGCATTCGGAGTGAAGCCAAGGTCGCGAATCTCAGCAATGATTTCTTTGAAACGCGCTGATGCGACAACGTTATTGTCCATCAGGATGAGGTCTTTTTTCGGGCCGTAGTGCTCGTCGATAGCCCGGACGAGGTCAGTGAGGGATTCGGTATCCCGCTGCATGCCCTCTAACTTTGGGACCCCGCAGAAATGGCACTTACGGATGCATCCGCGCGAGGTGTAGGCGAAATATGCGTCGCGAACGGGGTATCGATAACCGATCTGCGAAAGAATGTCATAGTCTGGAACAAGATCCTCAATCGGCCGCCCGCTGGTGTCGCTTGCGTATAGCTCTTCTGAGAATTCATCGAGCTGCAAGGAAACGGCGGGGGCGTCTGATAGGAGCCCTTTAATGAATCGAATTCCGTGCCATCGACGCTCCTCGATAAACCGTTCATGCATGAGGGAGGCAGCAATGCCCCCTACGAACACTTTATCGGCCTGCCCGTTCGCGACTTCCAAGGCGAAATCAATCGACTGTGAAATCTTTGGATACTCGAACGAAAACAGGGTGGTAACATAAATGCGGTCCCATGCCTCATTGAGGACGGATCGGTCTTCACCCTTGATGAACTGTACGCGATCACGCTTTCCGCGCGGGCCGTGATACTGCGCAATTTTCATGAGGCCCAATGGCGGGTACTTGTTCTTGTACCCCGGTTCGATGAGCAGAATGTTCTTATTAGCCATTGGCAACCTTCAGGCGCGAGCGACGACGCGCTTCGCGAATAATTGTTAGAGCTTCCTTGACCCCGCCCTGTCCGCCGAGACCGCGGAGCGGACCAGAACTCGACCAGTCGAAATCAAGCGCAAAATCACCGAGTAATGCGGCGAAGTAGGTTGAGGATAGGACCCAGGCCTCACCCCTGGGCGCTTCGCACACCATGTCAGCGGCTACCTCCATAAGCGCGTAAACGCCGATGCCTTTGGTGACCAGGAAATTGCGCGGCTTGGAAAAGCTCTGAGGAAGCAGCTCGGCGAACGCCATCCAGAAGTTCCGCGCAGCCGCAGCAGCATCCTCGACGGATAGCCCCCGGTCGGTTTTTACCTTCTTATAGAACTGTTTCGCAGCTTTCTGCATAGTTCGCAGAGAAGCACGGCGCTCCAGGCCGGATGTCGCCTCGCCGCCGATATCAAGGCGCTGGCGCCAAGGCGAACCCGCTTCGCCATTCAGAAACAACGCGATAAAAAGCTCGGGCCTCTCCGCGCTCAGATTTTCTGACAGCTGGGCATCGTGATAATCGAGAAGGCTCTTCGAAAGACCCTTTGCCTTGCCATTGATGACATCGAAAATAGCAGTCTCTTCGCGTTCGGTCAGGCCGATAAAGCACATAAACGGAAGTTCGATATCCAGATTGGCAAGATAGCCAAGCCGATGCTGGCAATCGACCTGCGAGAGGACTTTCGTGCCCTTCCTGATCTCAAGCATGAAGATGCCGCCGTTTGCCTGCCTTATAGACCAGGAGCCGTCAGCGGCAGGCCTTAAATTGAAGGTAAGCGGTATCGTCGCGCTTCCAGACCGCTGGATGTAGCGGCGAAAGTCCATGCTGTGCTGGGGACTGAAGCGCCGCTGATAGCCTCGCCCCGTCGATTCATCGAGGACATCGGCGAAACTCAAGGCGTGAAGCACCCGCGCGGGCGCAAATCCTAGCAGGACTTCCCGATCGGCCGAATTTCCTTTGACGCAGCTGAGCTGCTCCATCGCCTGCATTCCGATCCTTTCTGCAGTCGTTCACTGCAGATTCGATGCCTGTAGAATGCAGATATCAAACTTCGACTGATTCCGCGATCACAAAGTGTGACGTGCAGCCACAAAGTTGTGCAGCGCTCCCTAAGCTGCGACGGACGTAACTTCGTCGTCCTCGGCCAAGTACCTTGCCTTGATGTCGACAGGCTCGCGCTGTTCGATGTGCCGCTTCACCAGCTCATGAACTCTTGTCACGAAAGCTACCTGGTCCTTGGAAAGAGGACCCTTCTCGGCGTGGTGGGTGACCGTCCTAGCCTTATTCAGTTTTGCAATCCAACGGACCAAGGTTTCCTTCTTACCCTTCCCGTAGAAATTGTAATAATCTTTGAATTCGTCCCAGTTGTTACCGTACAGCACGATGTCAGAGTAATTCACGAGAAACAAATACTGCCATCGATCATAGTCAGTGTTGCCGTTTTCATTGTATTGCTGATCACAATAGTTCCTGACGGTCTTCGGAACACCCTGAAGCCACCAAACATCTTTGCTCTCGCCATATTTTTGCTTGAGCGCCCCGATTACATCCTTGAAGAGAATACGATTGATCTCATCAATCATCTCCTTGGCACGCTTCGTGCCCTCCGCGTCCTGGCTGTCCAGATAGTCCCGGACCTCTTGAGGCGCGAACTCGGGATTCTTTTCGGAAATAATCGCCATCAGCTGTAGACAGTTCTGATCGACGCTTGCAAGCGAGCTTCCTCGATTCCGGAAGCGAGCGATATCGGCGGGGTCGGCCCGCAGGAAGTAATCAACGATTGGAGCGACCAGAGGGCGAACAGCATCAACGATTTGATCCGGCTCCATCAGGACGCAGCGTCTTCCGTCCTTTTCAACGAACACGATCAGCTTTTTCAGAAGCGAAAGCAGTGCTCGGAGTCCAAGGTTTGTGCAAAGATATCCGCCCTTTGCATCGCCCAACTTCCAATGCTCCGATAACGGTCCGGCAAACAGATCGAAATAAAGCGACAGTGTTTCGGTGGCTTTTTCCAACGTTAGGTTCGGAATCTGCCCAGCTTCTCCGAGTGGGCCCGGGAGAATGATGACTGGCCCCGATTTCGAAGAGCGCCCGACCTTGCCAATCAGGTCATTGCCATAGATGCCGTCGGCCAAGGATGTCAGCGTCAAACAGCGGAAGTTGTTTTTGTCTTGAGCAACCGTAAGTATTCGGCCCTTGACCGACGATTTCTTGCTGCTGTCCAACCGCAGGGCGGTTCGGGCACAGATTGCTTCTAGGCGCCGACCCGGGTCTTCGTGCTCAACGTCCAGATTGGACACGATCTCGTTTACCAGGTTCCGCGAGACCTTCACCTGCTGCGTGTTGATGTCGACGAACATCTGAATCTCATCTCGGATAGGGATGTTTTCGTAGGCCAGCACAGAGATGACAGATTGATCCTTTGAGGGATCACGGTTAGCATAGGCATAGCCATATAAACGGTGCTGCCCATCGATGACCCAGGCCGTGCCGTACTGCCCAGGCAGCGTCAGGATTCCGGTGGAAGTCTCGCCGAAATTCTCCTGAGTTTGAAAATTGAGGTTGCTCTGCTTGACGTTGATTACGATGTTGGTCGGGAACGAGCCGCCGTCATCAATGTACGCGCCAATAGACTTGAGCCGAGCTGGTTTGACCATTCGCTGATAGGTCTCAAGGTCACCATTTGACGCCTTGCCCATGTGGCTGATGTAAGAGATACGGAGGAGGTCGTGAGGGGAGATCAGGAAATTGTAGAAGGTGGTCCTGCCGACCCTACCCCGCGTGGCCGGTACGCGCGTCCGAAGGCCTTCGACCTTCTCGCCCTCCAGGTATCTCGCGAGAAACTGGAAGCGTGCTGCGACTTTCAGGATGTCCGTGAGCCTGCGAAAATACGCGAGGTCATCATCGGTGATCACGGCGATTCCCGCGTCATGGGCCCGCCCGAGATCGGCTGATCTCGTTTCGATGTTGCGGGTCGCTATAGCGAACTTGACCTTGAGCTTTGGCTCTTTTCCGTAATGCGAATGAACCGCTTTGATGACGTCTTCTCGAATAGCGCCAATCTTGTCGATCAACGCCTTCACGGATTTCGCGCCACTTTCCTTTGCGTGGGTGCATTCGACGACAAAGACTGTGTCCTGGTCTTTTGCGAACACATCGAGCTGGCGAGGCGGAGCCTTGTCGTTCAACTGGATCTTGAAGTTGCGGTCGGCGTTGAGCTCGGAAAAGCCCATGCGATACATCAAGGCCCAAATGTCGTCTTCAAGCTGTCGGTCGGTAGGCTTCTCTCGTGTCATGCGAACGGAACGTTTGTTGGATTTTGAGACCGTCCACCCGTCCGCTTCTTCAGCCTGGATCTTCAAAGACAGGCTTCCACTCGAAGCGGCCGAAACAGTCTTCTCGTCTACGTTCTTCGCGCGAGCATTGTAGACGGACTTAAGTTCATCGCCCGACAAAAGGCCTTGGAGCATTTCATTATCCACATTGAACCGCTTGTTCGTGATTCAGGATACTGACTCGCGATTAAACAACCGTCTATGCGAAGATACTGTTTCTCGCGAGTTTTCGGCTAGCTTAACGCATTTTGCACAAGAAAAAGCCGTTCCTGGTCTCACACCGGTAGATCTTTGCGAGATCGCCGCACTACACCAATCACGTTAGCCCAGAGAAAAGAAACTTGCCGTTAGCAAATGCCCCCTAAAGTTGCCGAGGCACTCGCCAAGCTTGACAAGACATATAATACTGCTTGGATACCCAAATTTATCCGAAGAACTGAAAACATTTGGCCACAATGCCCGCTACAATGCCCACGCAGCCCGACACCATGAAGCTGCATCCACCGACGGTGTCTCATAAAATTCATTTCGAGAAAGTAGCTGCGGCACTCAAGGCTGAGACGACGGTGGTGTTCTGCGACACCTCTGTGCTGTTTTGGCTGTTCGGACTTAGCGCGGAAGCGCGAACTGAGTTCCTGAAGTGGGTCAGCGACAAATTACAGATGCGCTTCCGCATTCCCGTTTGGGCAGCGCATGAACTCCACAAGCATATGGTCGAGAGCCCTGCGCGGCTGCTTCCCCTTCAAAGCGAGATCAAATCTGTCCAAGCGAAGATCAAAGAGCTGAAACGCCTTGTCAGCCTAGCCGCCGATAATCGTCGCCGACCAGGTTTCCTCGATCGGAGAGAATACATCGCGGCCCTCGACCGCTCAGCCGAGGAGTTCATCAAGCAGTGTAAGGCCGCCGGTCAAACCAAGATGTGGCAGGACTTGGCAGCAGAGATCGTCCCGTTCATCAACGAGCACGTACTGTCGTCGAACATCTTTCCGCTGCACGGGGCCGAGGCCGAGTACGGAACGCGAGTTTCCGGGCGAGTTCCGCCAGGCTTCAAGGACAAGAATAAGCCCGAGAACCGGTTCGGTGACCTAATTTTCTGGCAGGAAATTGTCAAACACTGTTCTGATCAGCCCGTGTTCACGTCCGCTGTTTTGTTGACGGATGATAACACGCCAGATTGGGTCTTCAGGCCAGAGACCGTCCTCGATGACGGAGGAAATCCACATCGAAACATCAGTAGCGATGGCTACGAGACATTTCTCGCGCCGCCGCTTCTAACGCACGAGATCGGCACGACCAGTAAAATCTCGGAATTTTTCATTGTGAACACGACGATGCTTGCCGTTACATTGGAGCGGTTTGCAAACTATCAGATTCCAGCTCTGTTTGCTGCGGTTCAGCCGGTCATCCCCGCGTCTGGGTCACCGCCGGCCAGCGCGTCTTCGGATGAAGCCACGGCAGCTCAAGACGATGTGGCCCCGGCGGCTGAAGTAGTCGAAGGATTGGCATCGACGAGCGCTATCGAGCAAGAAAGAGCACTCGACGACCTCCAGCAAGGCATAAATACCTACTCATCAGATGAGCTGCAGAGCCTGGGACGCGGCGTTTCGCAGGCAACCCGCACCGAGCTGCAGAATGCCTCGAACATGATTTATAGACTGGATTTATTGGCTGAAAGCTTACCAAGTGAAGAGCGAAATGCACTTTATCTCGGTGTGTTGAAAGACCTGTATTTCGATTCCAGCAATAGGCCGCGCCCTCTCCCCCTCGACGGCGACGTCGAGGCGGTATTTCACGTTCTTGGCAAGTTCGATGTGTCGGAGGCGCTTGAAAAGTTCGGAAGTGAAATCGGAGGCCATGAGGATCGGTATCTTCGTTTGCCATCAAAGAATGCTGAAAAAATCCGGCTTTCTTTCATGCTCGGACCAGAACGGCGCAATCGTCCTCGCGAACTCGAGCAGATCGTGGCAGACGGGCGGCAGATTGTTGAAGAAATTCCTATCGATTCAGCTGACTCGCTGACAAAGATTTTCCCGACCGGCAACGCCACGGTAGATGAATTACTCGCGGCGATTGCGAAACGCTACAGTGTTCCCCTTGATTGGCTACTTTTGGACCAGCCTGGTCAGACCCTAGTCAATTGGGACGATACAAAAGGCTTTGTTGAACTATGACCTCCGAGACCTCCACTCCACCCGCCGCTTCATCAGAGCCATCGCGGCGTGCACATATTGGCCCGTATGTCTTGGAATCTCTGACTACAGGGATGTATGGCGAGCCGCGCCATACCATCCGCGAGTACGTCCAGAACGCTTTCGATGCGATTGAAACTGCGCGGGACAGCGGGACGCTCCAGAAAGATGAAGGTCTCGTTGTTATAACGGTCGATAGAACAAAAAATTCGATTTCGATCAGAGACAACGGGAGCGGGATCAGAAGCGAAAATGCTTGGAGCACATTGTCTGCGATAGGTGCGTCCGCGAAGGAACGGTCTGAACGAGCTGGCTTTCGTGGCATCGGTCGCCTTGCCGGGCTAGCGTACTGCAACACGTTAAAATTCATTACGAAACATCGATCAGACGTACGGGAGACAACCGTCACTTTTGATTGTGTTCGCTTGCGTAAAGAAATGGACCCAGCTGAGAGCACCCAAACAGATATTCAGACCCTCCTGACGGATACGGTGAAGGACATGTATCGAACGACGTCCGAGAGTGAACGGACGAGCCACTACACTGAAGTAGTATTGGAAGGGATCGACCTCGCGCCCGACGAAATGAAAGACGTTGACAAGCTTTCATCCTATCTCTCGCAAACGGCACCAGTGAAGTTTTACCCGAAGCTCTGGTCACATGAGCAAAAGATCGAAAATTTCGCTGCCGAATTTGGAAAGCCGATCAAGACGATTGAACTGTTCATACGCCAGAAAGACTTTGCAGACCCGTCGAAGACGGGGGTTGACGATGAGATAGCCGACAACGAGTTCCAAATTTTCAAACCATACCGTAACCACCATACCCCTAAAGGCAAAAGAGAAGCTGTCGAGGTTTCGGGGGTCACATTGCTCGCTGATACCAGCGGCGAGAACAAGTGGTGGGGGTGGATAGGCGATATGCCGACTGTCGCAACGTTGAACGACACCGACGCCGCTGGTCTGCGCGTGCGTTCGAAAAACATACAGATTGACGGGACAGATATCATGGAGCGGCTCTTCGCGGAGTCGAGGGTGAGCTACGCTCGTTTCAACAAATGGTTCATCGGCGAATTCCACATCCTGAGTGATGACGTCGTACCCAATGCTCGCCGGGACAGCTTTGAAGAAAACGATGCATGGAGAGGCATTCAGGAAGAATTCGTTCCAATCCTGCAAGACTTGACAAAACGGACTTACAAGGCATCGAAGGTCAGGAACGAACGATATAAGCGCTTTAAGCGCTCGGCCGACGCGATTACTGAAGCTGTAGAAAAGAGATTAACCCTTCCTGCTGGCGTAGACGGTGGGAATGACGCCGCTCTTCTTCTCCACATTGATGAAATCTACTTGGAAATATCCGCTGAGATCTCGAAAGACATCACCAATGACGAGGACACTCGAGCATTAAAGTTGATGCTCGCTGCCGTGAATGAAAATCGACGGAGGCTGCAACGCCAACTGGCAGCAAAAGTTGACGCGGATGTTGTCAGCGAACGGACGGGGACCGAGGAGCGTATTCTGCGCGTTGTCTGGAGCGTGATGCAGGAGATGATCGATCCAGTTCTCTACAAGGAGGCTCGGCGCGAAATCGAGAGGAGGCTGGCGATTTGAGTAGACGTGAAGCCTTGTCAAAGGAGTGCTGAGGCGAAACATTCGTTCGAATGTGCCAGTTAAGGGAGCAGTCGGCCGGAGTACTATACTACGCCCCACGCCCGAAACCTCCCCCTCCCCGTCATCTCCCTGAGGCCGAGTTCCAGAACGATCCGCCGCGCCGCCTGCGGCGTCACCTCCAGCGTTTTCGCCACCATCCCGGCCGACACCAACGGTTTTGCCATGACCAGCTCGACCAGCTCAGGCAGTTTTGAAGACGTTCGCCGCTCCTCCAGCTTCCGCTCGAACATTTTTTTCGCCAACGCCAGCCGGTCATGTTCTTTTATGCCGATCTCGGCGGCCGCGATAAGACCCTGGGCGATCGCCTGCAGCCTCGTCTCCCGGTCGCGATGGCGGCGCCGATCGACGGGAATGGATTTCAGGCCGAGATTGAAGGCCGCGAGGTGCGCCGCCGTGGTGACACCTGCCTGGCGCAGGAGAGACGCGGCCAGCAGCCGGCCGAGCCACGACGCGCGCTGCAACACGGCGAGCTCGTTCCAGGCATCCAGCGCAACGATCGCCTGCAGCACCGCCGGCAGATCAGCGATCCCGGCGAGCACCCCGCGCCATTCTTCGAGGCGCGCGTCCTCGTCCCAATCGAGATCGTAGACCAGCGGATCCTTTTCCCGCGCGCTGGCACGGCCAGGCGTCTTCGCTGCCTCGATCGCTGCTTCCGATCGGGCGAGCAGCGCATCGATGGCGGCCAGTTCGGCGTCAAATGGGGTGGAAGTTTGCGCGGAGACGTCCTCCCCCTCCCCTCCTCCGACGCACGCAAGATCGGTCGTGGCCGCGACACTTCTCTGAGTACCGCCGGCGTCAGCTGATGCTGCAGGTCCCGCCTGCCGCAGCGCGCGAAAGCCGTCGAGGCTGAGCGCCCAGCCGGGCGGCTGCGCAGCGATGCGACGTCGGCTGCGCAGCACGTCACGGGCGATCGTCAGTTCATGCGTCGGCGTGCGGATGTCATGGCCGGCGTCGTGCAGCACCAGGTCCTCGAGATGGACGAGCTCGCCGTCGATCCACAGCGAGGCGCAGGCATCGGCGAAGTGCATGCGCTCGAGAAAGCCCGCGCCGACGGCTGAACGGGCGATCCGCTCATCGAGACGGGCGAGCGCGACGCCGGCATCAGAGATGGGCCGCAACAGGGTCTGGATGGGCAAATCAGCAAGATCGTAAGCCATTGAAATCATGATAAATGAATTGTGAAAAGAACTCTATCTGAAAGTTAGAGTTCCTCACATGCTACAGACGTTAGACCAGCACTTCACTATCGATAGGGATCAAGTATCGATAGTGATGTGGTCTACTAGTTGACCAACTCATAAACGCGTCCTATCTTGGCGCAGAACATCAAAATCACGATCGTCCGCCATCTCCGCGACGAGAGACACTGTTCAACGGAGTTTCCCATGAGCGTCACTGTCAAGGTCGCCGAGGCCAAAGCCCATCTCTCAGAACTGCTGGCCCGCGTCGAAGCCGGCGAGGAGGTTATCATTTCCCGCGGCAACGATCCGGTCGCCCGGCTCTCGCGCGTGAAGAAGGACAACGAGCTCTCGGCGCTGATCGCCGAGGTGCGGGCGGCGAGAATGCGGGCAAAACCGGTGTCCAACGACGAGATCCTCGACTGGAAACGTGAGGGTCAACGGTTTTGAGCAAATTTATCCTTGATGCGTCGATCGCTGCTGCCTGGCTATTGCCAGAAGAATACAGTGAAGCAGCCGAACAGCTTATCGCCGGGATCTCCGGCCCCTGCCCGGTGCCCGACCTGTTCTGGCACGAGACGCGCAGCATTTTGATCAGCGCCGAGCGGCGACAACGGATTGCCGCCGGCCAGGCCCATAACGCGATGGCCCGCCTGCGCCGATTGCCCCTTGAAGACATGGGTGCCGGTCAGGACGGCTCGGTGCTCGAGCTCGCGAGTGCGCACGGGCTAAGCGCCTACGATGCCGCCTACCTCGACCTTGCGGTCCGCCAATCCCTGCCGCTCGCCACCCTCGACCGCAAACTCGCCGGCGCGGCACGCACTGAGAGGATTCAGGTGCTGGGACCATTCGAGAATGAGCTTTGATCATGATATAGAGCGGCGAGGGGTGGCACTCGACGCGCTCGATTCCATCCTGCCCTTCGACCGGCGTGACCAACTCGCTGCGCTCCTCACCGACGACGACGTCGCGACGCTCAAGCATCTGGCCAGCGAAGGCATGGGCGACAATACGCTACGCGCGCTTGCCTCCGACCTCGGCTACCTCGAGACCTGGTGCCAGCTCGCGACCGGCAGTCCCCTCCCCTGGCCCGCACCCGAAAGCCTGCTGTTGAAGTTCGTCGCCCATCACCTCTTTGACCCGGGCAAACGCGTGGAAGATCCAAGCCATGGCATGCCGGTGGAGGTGGAAGCTGGACTGCGTTCCCAGCGGCTTCTGCGCGCCGACGGGCCGCATGCACCCGAAACCGTTCGTCGCCGCCTGACCAGTTGGTCGATTCTGACCCGTTGGCGGGGTCTGACAGGTTCCTTCAACGGTCCCTCGCTCAAATCGGCGCTGCGACTTGCGGTCCGCGCCAGCGCCCGGCCACGGCAACGAAAGAGCAAAAAGGCGGTGACCGGGGATGTCCTGGCAAAGCTGCTGCTCGCATGCGCGGGTGACCGCCTGGTCGACATTCGCGACCGCGCCTTGCTTCTTTTGGCATTTGCCTCCGGCGGTCGACGCCGATCGGAAGTGGCTGAATTGCGGTTGGAGGACATCACCGACGAGGAGCAGGTGCTGACGGATCCATCGATCCCGGGCTCCCCTCTCCTTCCCTGTCTCGCTATCCGTCTGGGCAGCACGAAGACGACCACCAGTGATGAAGACGAACATGTGCTGCTGATCGGCCCACCGATAACCGCATTGAAACGGTGGATCGAAGAAGCCAAAATCAAGGATGGTCCGGTGTTCCGACGTATCGACCAGTGGGGAAACATCGATCGGCGGCCGCTGACGCCACAATCAGTAAACCTTATCCTGAAAGGCCGCTGCAAGCAGGCCGGGCTCGATCCCACGCAGTTTTCGGCGCAGGGACTGCGATCAGGCTACCTGACCGAGGCGGCCAATCGCGGCGTACCTCTGCCTGAAGCCATGCAGCAGTCGTTGCACAAATCGGTGTCGCAGGCAGCGCGCTATTACAACGATGCGGAGCGGAAACAAGGGCAGGCTGCGCGATTGGTTACCTAGCGCCTTCCGCCTGAGCCGGCAGATCAGTCCCGCGACGAAGATGTTGGTGTCAGCAGGCGCGAGCACATGGTGGAATATTGCGACGACAAGAGACGTGATTCGCCGGAATTTGACCCTGAAGTGATCTGGTCGCGCAAAGAGCCGACCCCAAGTCCAGGTTTTCGACTCTTTTTTGGCGCAGCGCGAAACGCACGTTTTTGTCAGAAAACTGCCGAGTTTGCGGGTTTGTGGGCTCAACTTGGTGGCTTGCCGCGGCGGCCGTGGCCTCCCGTTAAGGTTTTGTTTGTTGGAAGGCTTGCCGAGCGGCCAGAATCGGGGCTTATTGCAACAGCGGTTCAAATCGGTTTTGGCCGCCTTAAAACGCTGTTACTGAATTCTGGGCTAGCAATGAAAACCACGGCTGAAGCCAATACGCCATCACGCGAGACCCTCGTGAGCCTGATTGATAGGCATTCGTCGGCACTTGCGGTCCAGCTACAAGCTCATCATCTGAGCACATTTCCGCCAGTGGCGCGAAAAGGAATTCGTCATTTCCAGCCCTCAGAGGCCGCAAAATTAGTCGGTGTGAAGGAAGTCTATCTTCGGCAGGTGTCCAATGACATCGATGGCTTGGAAGTAAGCACAACACCCGGTGGCCGGCGCTCCTATTCGGTTGAGGATATCGACAAGATCCGGCGGCACCTAGACAAGGTGGGGCGAGCCGACCGCAGATACCTGCCTCACCGGCGTGATGGGGAAGAGTTGCAGGTCATTTCGGTCATGAACTTCAAGGGAGGTTCAGGCAAGACAACGACTTCGGCGCATCTTGCACAATATCTAGCGCTTCGTGGCTATCGCGTTCTAGCAGTCGATCTTGATCCCCAGGCAAGCATGTCCGCCCTCTATGGACATCAGCCCGAGCTGGATGTCCAAGAGAATGAGACGATGTATGGCGCAATACGCTACGATGACGCGCGTCGTCCACTGAAGGACATCATCCGCAAGGGTTACATTCCCGGCCTGGATCTCGTGCCGGGGAACCTTGAACTCATGGAGTTCGAGCATGATACTCCGCGGGCCTTGATGACGCGGCAGCCTGGTGATGTGATGTTTTTCCAGCGCCTGAGCAACTCGATCGAAGAGGTCAGTGCAGAGTACGACATCGTCATCATAGATTGCCCTCCTCAGCTAGGGTACCTCACGCTCTCCGCCCTAACCGCAGCGACGTCGGTTCTCGTTACGGTGCATCCACAGATGCTGGACGTCATGTCGATGAACCAGTTCCTGGCGATGGTTGCTGATTTGCTCAGAGAAGTCGCGTCTGCTGGCGGCAACGTCGATTTTGCCTGGATGCGTTACCTTATCACTCGTTTCGAGCCTTCGGACGGCCCCCAGAATCAGATGGTCGGTTATCTTCGGTCGATCTTCGGCGCTCACGTCCTCAACTTTCCGATGCTGAAATCAACCGCGGTTTCTGACGCCGGTCTTACCAATCAAACGCTCTACGAAGTCGAGCGGGGTCAATTCACTCGAAGCACTTACGATCGAGCGCTCGAGTCGATGAACAGCGTGAACGACGAGATCGAGACCCTCGTCAAGAAAGCTTGGGGAAGACCAACATGAGCAGAAAGAACCTTCTGAACCTGATCCAGGTCGATGCAGATATGCCGGCGAAGGCCACGTCGTCTGACAACAAACTCGTCGGACAAGTGGCCAGCACGATGCGCGAGGAGAAAGCCCGTCAAGCGCGAGCCGACGAAATCGAGCGGCGTCTTGCTGAAGGTCAGGCGGTGATCGACCTGGATACGACATTGGTCGAGCCCTCTTTCGTTCGGGATCGCATGCCTGGGCATATCGAGGGCCTTCTCGCGTCAATTCGCGACCAAGGCCAGCAAGTGCCGATCCTTGTACGTCCTCATCCGGAAAAATCAGGCCACTACCAGGTGGCATTCGGCCATCGTCGGCTGCGTGCAGTCCAAGAACTTGGCCTGCAGGTCAAGGCAATCGTTCGTAGTCTCACCGACGAAGAGTTGGTGATCGCTCAGGGGCAAGAAAACAACGAGCGCGAGGACCTTTCCTACATCGAGAAGTCACGATTTGCACATCGTCTGAAGGAGCGTTTTCCGCGCGAGGTCATCACCTCTGCAATGTCGATCGACAAGGCGGAGCTTTCGCGCATGCTTTCCATCATCGACTCGCTTTCTTCCGAGCTTATCGATGCGATCGGCCCGGCCCCGGGTGTTGGTCGGCGGAGCTGGCAGGAACTCGCCGAACTGATTCAAAAGTCTTCGACACAGGATCCGGTGGCAATAGCGCTTGCGGAAGAGATGAAGGCCATGAACTCGCAAGAGCGGTTCAAGGCTGTGCTCATGCAGCTCAAGCCTCGCCGCGTCGTGCGCGGTTTGCCTGATGTCCTCTCCACGTCATCAGGCCAGCGCTTGGGCCAGGTTAAGCAGAGCAAGACGAAGCTTGAGATAACGATCGACAGAAGGGAAGCTGCAGAATTTGCGGCATTTCTGCTCAATGATGCAGTCGCTCTTTTCGAACGGCGCCATGCAAACGACCAACCAAAGAAGGAAGCGTAACCCGCAAAAGGAAAGAGGCCCCAAAACGTCGCCGCCTCGGAAGCCCCTATCTCGTAGCAAAGGTAGAATCGCATTTCCGAGAATCATCGTCAAGAGTTTAGGCGCCGTTTTGGCGAACGTATTTCTTTTGCCTGCTTAAGGTGAAGAAACGATGCAAACAGGATTTGTGACGACGCCTTTCGGGCGGCGACCGATGACGCTTGCCCTTGTGAGGCAACAGCAGGCCGTCAGCGAGATCAAGGCGGGCAAAACGGCTGATAAGTGGAAGATTTTCCGCGACGCTTCAGCGGCGATGGAATTACTCGGGCTCCAGTCCAGTAGTCTAGCGGTCCTGGATGCGCTTTTGAGCTTCTATCCGGAAAACGAGTTGCGGCAGGACGCACAATTAATCGTTTTTCCGTCGAATATGCAGTTGTCCTTACGAGCACACAGCATGCCAGGTTCGACTTTGAGACGCCATCTGGCCGCGCTGGTCGATGCTGGCCTGATCGTCCGTAAGGACAGTGCCAATGGAAAGCGCTTTGCCCGTAAAGACGGCGCCGGCGACGTCGAAAGTGCGTTCGGTTTCGATCTTTCCCCTCTCCTCGCGCGCGCTGAGGAGTTGGCGATGCTGGCCCAGCAGGTTGTGGCGTCGCGTGCAGCGTTCAGAAAGGCGAAGGAAAGGCTCACAATCTGCAGACGCGACACACGCAAGCTCATCTCGGCTGCCATGGAGGAAGGTGTGGACGGCGACTGGTGGGCGATGGAAGAGATCTACGTAGGCGTAGTCAGCCGCCTCCCTCGCACACCGACGATCGATGACGTCACTTCGATCCTCGAGGAGATGGAACTCCTGAAGGAGGAAGTCCTCAACCGACTGGATTTTATAGAGAAAAACAGAAATAATAGCAGCAATGCTGCTCATACTGAGCGCCACATACAGAATTCAAAACCAGAATACCTCAATGAACTTGAACCTAGCTCTGAAAAAGAGCAGGGCGCGAAGCCGAGGAAAGAAGGACTGCCGAGGGAGCCGCTAAAGGCTTTCCCTCTTGCCTTGGTGCTAAAGGCCTGCCCCCAGGTGGTCGCCTATGGACAGGGCGGAACGATTGGAAGTTGGCGGGAACTCATGTCTGCCGCGGTGGTGATCCGGTCGATGCTCGGGGTCAGTCCGTCGGCCTATCAGAATGCCTGCGAGATTATGGGCCCGGAAAACGCTGCGGTGGCGATGGCGTGCATTCTGGAACGTGCGAACATGATCAACTCTGCCGGAGGATATTTGCGGGATTTGACAAGACGTTCGGGTCAATCCGAATTCTCTCTGGGACCTATGCTCATGGCACTGTTGAAAGCCAATGGGTATGCTCATTTGAAGGCGGGATGATGAGGGCTGGAGCTGCGGGCGAAATCTTTCCCGTGATCTTCAGTGGCCAGCCTCAGCCGGGGCCCGCGGTTGGTAGATTGCAGACCCGGGACGATGGCATTTGGAGTTTTGGTTGGCCGTCTTTCGAACGGCTGGTGCCGTATTGATGGACATGAAGATTTTTCGGCTTGATTTGCGGCTAGATCGTCATGTCTTTGTTCAGTTCGGCGAGTCGGTCTTTTGCGGATCGGCGGAGGGCCTCGGGAACTCACGATAGCGGTAACGCAGTGTTCCAATTCCCCGGCAAGTGCCTCATCGAGGCGGTGCGCGGCACGATGCTGTGGACATATATGGCCCTGCCCTATTGCAACAGATTAACAGGATGAGGAAGGGACAAGTGTTGACGTATATTTTGCTTCTTGATGCAGCGTCGAATGACGTCGCCGCGAGCGTCGATGGGGTTTCGCTCGCTTGCAATCGACGGGAGTGACCGTTTTTCATCTCCTGCTGTATGTTGCAATTGTTAGGCGTGGTTCTCCCTTTTCAACATCCTCACATGAGGAGGTTCACCATCAAGGTCGCATGTCGGCTTCGGCGTTTCGATCCAGGTCTGAGCCCCATACTCTACCGGCCCGGTTTTTGAGCCTGTACAACCTCACACACGGTCGCCGCTTAGTGCGGCTGCACCCGCCTTGCGGCGGGCAAGGTCTCAGGCGAACGGAACCAACCTTGCTCCCGGCTATCGAAGCCATAATGATCCCCGGTCCGTTCACCTGGATCCGTCAGGGCTGATCGGGCCCTGGGGATTGGAGTGGTTTTGTAGTTGAGCTTTCGTCGGTCAGGCGGACTTCATGACCGACCCCTCGATGATGACGCCAGCGTTGACATATTTCCAGAGCGCGACGAGCAGCTTGCGGGCGAGAGCCACGATCATCGTCTTTTTGAAGACGTCCACCATTACGATTGACACGCTCCTTGAAGCAGTACGATAGCGCCGAGCCCGGCTGATAGCGCAGCCACAGCCAAGCAAGCTCAACCATCGTCGTTCGCAGCCGGGGATTGCCCGCTTTCGAGACGCCCTGCTCACGATCAATCGATCCGCTCTGCGATGGCGACGGCGCCAGCCCCGCATAGGCGGCAACTTGACGTCGGTTGTCGAAGTGCCGGAACAGGCCTTCACAGTCGAGGACTGCCGCAAACTCCGGACCAATTCCCCTGATGCCGTGCAGCACCGCCGCTGGCGAAAGCGTGCTCGTTGTCTGTTCGGCGATGAGCACATCCCGTTCAGCCTCGACAATTTTTTGATCCGCTGACCTGCCACTGAAGTTTCATCCAGCTGCGACTAGAGCCTCGGCTGTTCTGAACCGCCCCAAGTTTCTGGACCAGCGGATGGTAGAGTTTTCCGGCCTAACTCAGGGAAGCGGGCTGGCGGCGCTTCCCGGATTCATCAGCGAGATCGGTACCTTGTTGCCGATCGCACCATGGGGCCGAAACTCATTGTAGTCTCTGCGCCAATCCTCCATCTTTTCGCGGGCGTCCGCAAGGGTCAGGAACCAATGCTGGTTCAGGCACTCCGCTCGGAAGCGGCCGTTGAAGGCTTCGATAAATGCATTGTCCGTGGGTTTACCCGGCCGTGAGAAGTCCAGGATCACGCCCTTAGCATAGGCCCACAGGTCGAGATCGCGAGACACAAATTCTGTACCCTGATCGACACGGATCGTCTTCGGATAGCCAACCTGCCGGCACACCCGTTCCAGCGTTTGCACCACGTCTTCACCGCGATAGCTGTGACGCGGATCAAGCACCGGCACGTAGCGTGAGAAGGTGTCGACCACCGCAGCGCAAACGCAACGCGTTTGTCGCGAGAACCCGCTGTTTCTTTCCGGTCGCGAGCTGATCGTGCACGAAGTCCATCGCCCACACGTCGTTCGGACCGATCGCCACCTGCCGATCTTCCCGAAGCTTTGCCTTGACCCTGCGCTTGGGCGTCTTGTTGCGCAACTGCAGGCCCAAGTCTCTGTAAATGCGATAGGTTCGCTTGATGTTGGTGGCCCAACCTTCGCGTTCCAGCAGCACATGCACACGACGATAGCCGTAGCGCACGCGCGTCTCGCAAATCTCCCGAATACGACGTTCCAGACCGGCCTGATCGGCACGGCGAGAGGTGTAGTGGTAGGTCGACCGATCAAAGTTCAACGCTCCACAGGCACGCCGGATCGAGATCATCCAATCCCGGCACATGCCCTTCACCACCTCACGCTTGCGAGCAGGCCTCAGAGCTTTCGGCGGATAACATCCTGCAGCATCTCGCGGTCCAGCATCAGGTCCGCGACGATCTTCTTCAGCCGCGCATTCTCGTCCTCGAGCTGCTTCAGCTTCTTCATCTCCGGCGGCAACAGACCCGCGTATTTTTTCTTCCAGTTGAAATAGGTCGCCTGGCTGATCCCCGCCTTGCGGCAGATCTCCGCGACCGTCACCCCTTCATCACCCTGCTTCAGAATGAACGCCTTCTGCGCGTCCGAAAACTGCGATGCCTTCATCGTCTTCCGTTCCTTTCCCAGCCAGGAAAAATCACCGGAAAACTCTAACCAAAATCGGTCCAGTTTGAAGGGTTCAGATCACCGCTCAAGCAATGACTCGAGACGGTCGAGTTCACGGGAGATTTGGGCTTTGATATGTTTAGGGAGCGCACGGTTATCGCTCGTGCGAAGCTCTTGCAGACGCGCTCGGCGATCGCGGCGCTACAGCGCATAGTCCCGGATACCCTGGCAGAAGAGTAGTCCCTTGATGTGGTTGACGTGGAGAACGCGCTCAGCGCTCAGCGACCAGCACCTTTCGCTCGCGGCCAATCCGGCGGCTTTCCTCTTCCTCTGGCGTCGCATTTTGACTACCGAACAGACGCATGGCTCCCCCTTTTCCAGGCCATCAGCGTCCGGATCAACACCTCGCCGTCGATACGATCGGCTTTCACGCGGCGCTGGCGGCGTGAAAGCGCGATCGAAGCTGCCTCGACAATGTGACTCTCAGTCCAACCCTCGCGGTTCAGCGCCCGGCCAATCCAGAACCCGTCCAATCCCGCGTCTTGGATCACCACCAACGGGTAAAGCTTTCCCTCGCGTGATCGTGCTTTTTGACGCAGATCTGCAAAGCAAGCGAACAGGCCGGCGATATCGCCGCCAGCGATCGCATGGCGCGACTCTTCTCGCTTCCCGGCGAAAGCGATGTGACCAGCCAGGTCGATTTGCTCAGACTGTATGTTCTCGGGGTGAAGGTGGCTCACCCCCGCGATAAGCTGAGATCGGGGGTTGCTTCGGAGTGGCCGAAGCCGAGCCCCAAGCTTAGCGAGGGTGAACCATGGATCAGCATAGCAGGCTTTTCGTCGGTCTGGACGTCTCGAAACTGAAGATTTCTGTGGCCGTCGCGGATGGCGAGCGGGGTGGTGAGGTAAGATTTTTCGGGGACATACCCTCAGATCCGGCCTCGGTGTCATCCATCGCGCAAAAGCTGGCCAAGCGAGGAGCAAAGCTCCACTTCTGTTACGAGGCAGGGCCTACAGGTTACGAACTCTACCGTCAGCTCACAGAGATGGGCCATGATTGTGTGGTGGTGGCACCGGCACTAATTCCCAAGCGTCCCGGAGATCGAGTGAAGACCAACCGGCGCGATGCGGTCAGCCTGGCACGGCTACATCGTGCGGGTGAGCTGACGGCGGTCTGGGTGCCGGACCGCGGGCATGAGGCTATGCGCGATCTCGTGCGGGCCCGTGAAGCAGCACAGGAGGCTCAAAAGCGGGCGCGTCAGCAGCTTCAGTCGTTCCTCCTTCGACATGGCCGCATCTATTCGGGCCGCTCATCCTGGTCGCTGGCGCATATGCGGTGGATATCGACTCTGAAGTTCGAGCATCCGGCGCACTTCATCGTGCTCAAGGAATACTGCCAGGCGATCGAGGATGCCGAGGTGCGCTTAAAGCGTCTGACCGATCTGATCTCGGAGACTGTCAAATCCTGGACGATGGCTCCTGTTGTCGAAGCCTATCAGGCGTTGCGAGGCGTGTCGTTGATTGCCGCTGTCGTCTTTGTTGCCGAAATTGGCGACATCCGCCGCTTTGAAAACGCCCGCCAGCTGATGGCCTTTCTTGGCCTCGTTCCGTCAGAGAGCTCGACAGGTGAACATGTCAAACGCGGCGGGATCACTAAGGCCGGGAACTGTCGGGCCCGTCGCATGCTGGTCGAAGGCGCATGGGCTTACCGCTTCCCTGCGCGGGTAAGTCGAACCAAGCAAGCGCAGTTGGAAGGCCTACCGAGAACCGTTCGCGAAATAGCGTGGAAAGGTCAGCTCCGCCTCTGCTCTCGCTACCGAAAAATGATCCTCGCGGGGAAGCACAAGGCCATCGCGATCACCGCGATCGCTAGAGAAATGGGGGCCTTCCTGTGGGCTATTGGCCAGGAAGTGCAACCAGCTCATCAAGCTTAACCTAGCGCCGCCCGCATTTGGTGACCAATTAGAAAGAGGAAACAAGATCGATCATCTGCTGATGCTCAATGTTGGAGGCAGGGTCCCGGTCGGGGAATCTTCGATGGAACTGAGTGGCCGACGACGTCGATGCCCGTGCTAAGATAGAAGCAGCCCCAGGCGTACACACGGAAATGCGGTATCCAACCCGCGTATAAGAGTTTGCAAACCGTCGTCTTGAGACCCTGTCTCCTACATTG
Organism: Ensifer sp. YR511; assembly: GCF_900103045.1. NCBI lineage: Bacteria > Pseudomonadati > Pseudomonadota > Alphaproteobacteria > Hyphomicrobiales > Rhizobiaceae > Ensifer > Ensifer sp. YR511. The sequence continues at coordinate 26,354 of NZ_FNGR01000025.1, read as the reverse complement.
CGCATTAGCTACACCATGCAGGACCAGCCCACTATTGGCGGGACAAACAGGCGTGGCCACGCCGCTTGCAATTGAACATAAGAGTTCCAATGAAGCAAAGATTGCGCCAAGATCGACGCGGATAGCGGCAGGTACCTCGGGTTTCTAGGCTGTCGTCAGCGTGATGGACCTCCAGAGAGATTTTCTAGCGAACCCACTCTGCCACGGTGCAGGCCGCTATCCACTCCCCACAGGATCTTGCTCTAATCACGCGACATTTCCCACGGATGGCTGTATCTCATGGTCCTCGTTATTGGAAAGCATGGCCCAAATGATTCGAGTGTTCCTAGCGCGAAGACGCAATATTGGGATGGCGTCGGAGATGAAGCCTGTTAAGCCAGACGCTACGTGGATCGTGCTTGCTGGCAGCTCGAGCACCATGGATCAACAGTGTTCGCAGATAGCGAACTCCTCGCTGGCTTATTCCGAAGAAACACTGCCGGCCGCAACTCGATTGCTGCTTTGGCGCAAGACCCACTCGGCGGCAAGCTTCCTTCCCTCCCCTCCCCTTTTTAAATGACGATCGGGCCCGACAGCCGCAACCGAGGCTGTAGCCGTCACCGTTCCGACCCCTTCGATCTTTCCCAGGCGCTGGCATTGCTCGCTGTTGCGGAAGAGTTCACGCAGTCGCAGATCAAGTGTTCGGAGGCGAGCATCCAGTTCTATCAGTTCTGCACGCAGTTCGTGCGTGAGAGATGGGAGCAATTCTCTGAGAGCCGCAGCATAGTCACCATGATTTCCGCAAGTCGCTTTCGAAGCTGCGTGATGTCGCGGGCAATGACAATTCCATGCTCAGAATGCGGGACGCGGATCGGGTTGACGAGCCTCACACCGAGGAGTGGCTTACGAATTCGATGGACGGCTCGCATCGCCAATTGATCTTCCGACTTGATCGGAACGATGCAGCAGGAGGTCCAGGTCTCGTCGCGTCAAAGAATTGCTAACCCGCCGGTTGATTAATGCGATCCGCGCCCATCTCGCAGAATTCGGCATTATCGCTTCAAACCGTGCCCACAATAGCGGCCTTCCATGTGGGGCTGTGAGAGTCTTGGAGAGATCGGAAAATGTTGTGACAGCTATCTCAGGAGGCGATTGATCACGGCAGCCTCTCAGTCATGCGCTGGCGCAGTCGATCCTGGACATGGTTGGCGAAGCTTAGAGCTACCGGCCACCGAATATCGCAGCAGTCGCAGTTGCCAACAAACCCGCCGGTGTCGTTTGGCCATTGCTGCGCTTTTGGAGGAACCCATGGACATCTGGGCGAACGGAACATTGCGGCTCTAGCCCGGATTCGATTCGACGCCGTCTGGTCGATGTGGTTGCGAGGATAAACAGCGATTGATGGCAAAGCCGTGCTAACCGAAACCAGTTGTGCCGATTGAGTGCATGGAACTTCGCGCTGGTCACGTGTGCTTGGAAGCTCGCTTGTGGATCTACCATCAAGGCCGGTGTCGCAGCGGTATATTAGAAGATGGGAATAGATGGCTGCGACCGCAGATATTCGGCAGAATTGCTCATTTAACCCTTGGTAAGCCGACCTGCGGGCTGCTCCCGTTATCGGGCCTGGCCGTCCTCCGGAAGACGGAATTTGGTGTAGCCCGAAAACGCGCCTGGCTGCAGAATGCCGCTATGGGCGGCTAGATGTACCTGCGGCTGTTCGCCCGCGCGATCCAGGAATAATCGAACAACGTCGACCGTCCGGCCGCACCGCTGGACGGTCGATCATCCGGATCGTAGACACAACTTCCGACCATATCTGTCTTCGTGCCGCCAACGCTATCGGCCTCGATTGACAGGCTGAGCGGAACGGCTTCCCGTCCGAAGCGCTCGATCTAACGGTAGAGCGGCATTTGCTGGCCGAACGTGTCGAACAGGACCATCGGCAGAAGGTTGGGTCCGGCCCGTCCGCGGGGAATCGCGTGGAGGGGGAAGGAGCCTTGCTGATATTTTCGCAATCGTTGCAACTGAGCTTCTCTCGTATCGTCTGGATGAGTTTCCATTGGCGCGGAGGATGATCGGGAAAGAGTTCTTCGCGGCCCGACCGCGGCTGAAGCCGGTGTCGTTAACGGTGTTCGCGACTTCCATTTCGGCTGCGTGTTCGTCCTCGGTCGCCGCGATCTGCAACTCTGCCAGTTGAAGCTCCATCTGAACTTCATCTGATTGATCAGCTGTGTGCGAGGCTCCGCCTTGGAGCGGCAACGCTGCCGCGAGAGTTTTTTGATACGCCGTTGCAGTCGGCCGATGACGGTAGATCACTGGACGCCTTGGCCCTGCTGCCGGCGAGCTCGGCCCTCTGTCTGCGCGGCTTTGGCGCGTGCCGCGATGAGCTCTGCCAGCAAGTCAGCAAAATCGCTAGGGAACAATCAGCGCTGTTTTCCATGTTGAATGCAAATCGCAGAGAGCCTGATTTCCGCAGCCCGGCTCACACGGCGCCGCCAATTTCCGCCTGACTCCTTCCAGTGGATAGCACATCGAACCAGCCGTCAGCGCGATTGCACCATTCTCTGTCGCCGGCCAAATGAGGCGGCTGCGCTCAGCAATGCGTTTCGGATACAGCGATAGCCCGATCCCATCATACCAGTGGACTATTATCAGCTGCGGCTGCGAAAGGCGAAGGCGTCGCCCTTAAACGGATTGCGGCCGGAGCCTTTTCGCACCAAAGCGGCCGATCCCGCCTGCCCTCGCGCACCTCGCAGTGACCGCTTGCGATCCACACCCTCTCCCCGCAATTGACCGGGATCATTTGAGCGCTTCCATCACCGCGGCCACCAGTTCGGGATGCGCTTGCACTCTAATTCTGACCCTCACGCCATTCCGGACAACGCACATGGCCGGTTCGAGCGCTCGGTGCTGGCGGAATCAACGAGCTTGGCTGGTACGAAGCCGAGAGCGGCCTCCTGTATCAAAGCCCGCCGCCGCCATGTATAGATTAGGCAGGGTGAAACCTCGAACTGGTGAGTGACTTCAGAAACCACCTTACCTGGCGAGAAAGTTTCAGCCCATATCTGCGCGCGATCTGACAATAACCACCGCCCACGCCTTCTCTTCCCGTCCGCAACACTGCATATCTCCTGAATTGCCTGGTGTGTTCTTACGTCCGCTCTCAAGAGCGGATACTCAAGGGACACGCGGAACTAACCAAGTCGGTTTCCGACGAGGGGCTTTCCATCAACCGGGGCAGCGCTTTCCATTAAGATTACCCTGTCGCCTCTCCGTCGATCGAAGGGCGCGAGATTTGCGGCCTGAGCTTCGGATGCCAGGATTTGCAAACGACGTCCGAAGATCGGAGCTATTGGCGACCCTTGACGACGTAGAACATCTTCTAACCCAGCCGGTACGGCGGAGCTCGGACGCAAGGGGAGGCCTCACGATCCTCAAGGTTCCGCGAGCAGAGATGCCGATCCCATCCAAAATGGAGCCGGGTTCTAGCTCAGATCAATGGACTGAAGGTCTGGATGTCGGCCTCGCGCCGACGGGGCGTGGAACTTGGTGCTGCGCAGTTGACCGCGGTCATCGACGGTAAGTCGCTGAAGATAAAGTGTTTTCTGAAGCCCTCATTTTAACCGCGGCACAACCAAAGTCAGGATTGGGACAGAGGGAAGTCAAATCGAATTTTCGTTAGAGGGAAGCCGTTGGGAATTCATGAGCTAAAGCCTTCACCTGCACTGTCAAAAGGTCCAAGACGCATTGTAGCTTGGATAAATCTTACTTGCCCGACGAGAGAACTTCAGCGGGGCGCCCTGCCAGGCATGGAGCTCCTTCGTGCAGTTCGACCAGACAGCCTGCGGAGGACCATAAGGCCGAAAGAATGGGGTCGAGGAGACATTTGGTCGTGACGGCGTCCTCGTCAATTCGCGAATGAACAACTCCTCGGGACCGCCGGCTGGAAAGCTTCTGAACTCGGAATGGTCGGGCAGGCGCATTGCTGTCATGTAGGCCAACATGTCGGGGGCTGTCATTCTCGCATGCACATCAACGCCTTCGGCGTCGTTGTTGAGGACGAAAATTACCCGGCTATGTACGCCACGCATGCTGGCCCCTCTGCGAACTTGCTGAGGTTACCGGTGCCAGAGAATAGCGCCTTTTGTGGACATCGATAAATCGAAGGAAGTCTTCAACAAAGGGCCGCGGCAGCTTCAGAGCGTGTTGAAGGATGCGCGCATCCGATGTTCCTGGGTGGCTGTGAGGTCTCACAGCGCCCGCCGTCGGGCGGGAAATGGCCGCGTTTACCCAGCTACCATTGACGAGCTAGCCATGAAGCCAGAAAACATCTACGTCAGTGTGATCGGATCCGTTTCAAAAGCCTGTCGAATACGCGGGAAGGAAGGGAAGTCTGGAGCCAAATCAGCTCCTTTTGGGCCGCCAACGCGCTTAATCCTGGCCGCCTGGGAACCTAGTCCACTGCGTGGGCCGAGCCGGTCGTTGGCGGGGCCCTTGTCGTCGAAATCGGCGCGTTACCGAGGTTTGCTGGAGGCCATTGCCGGATGAGGCGGCAAAATGCGTCGACGGTCATATAGCCAGGGACGGGCACACCGATCGTTTGGCAGAGCGAAGCCTCCTCCCTCCATCGCTTGTGCGTAGCTCGCGTTGGCGGTCTCGAACGACGACCCGATAAGGTCGAGCGTGGACTCCCGACAAAGGTCGTGCGACCGCGGCATCGTGCTGTCCGAAATCCTCGGTGGGACTCTTGCGATAGTCGTCAGAGCCAATCTGGTCGGATTTGATTTGCATTGGGTCCGGTCTCCCTCCTTAAGCCGCCCCCCGTGATTGATCCCAGCGGCTCGCGGAGTGGAAGCCGCCATGCCTGAGTGACTTTGCTCGCTGGATGTCAGCTCTTATCAGCTGTTGTGACGGGACTTGCGTTCGGGGGCTTGCGGGGCCGTGCTGCCTGTCTCCGTGGAACGAGGAGTGGGCGGCGTTGGGCGCAAATTGCGAAGCGGTTGACGAGGAACGCTGGTACTCGCCACGGTCAGGACGGGCCGCACGGAGCTTCTTGCTCTTCTTCATTGCCGAGACGGGCGGAGAGGGGAGGAGGGAGACGATATGAACTACCCTACCATTGGCCGCTTTTTTTGCTTCAACACCGGAAAACGACCCTGCGTAGTCTGCCCGCCTTCGTTGGTCTGCGGGTTCAACGGCTTGCTATCCATATGGTGGTAGAACGAATTCGGCCGGGCGTTCGCAAAGAGTAGGGTTTCGAATGCACAAAGGCCGCTATCGCCCCTTGGAGCGTGTCCGCTGCGGTATCGGGCTTCAGAAGCGCTCGGCCTTAGCCTTCTGGATGTCGACTCCTTGGCCAAACTAGGTCCCGGCTTGCCGTCCAAGGTTTGGCATCGTTTATGCCGATCTATGTTTCTTTCTCTTTGGTCTTGCGAAAGTCCAGATCGTCAACGCCCGCGCAGCCCATCGCAGAAATGCATATTTCACGAGCGAATCTCAAGACGTTCGGGACACTTCATATTCTCATTTTATGGATGGAAGGAGGAGCGGGGAGAGCAACGCGCCGTCTTGGGTACCGGCATCGCAGCTTTGGATATGGCGAGGTCTGGTGGAAGCGGCTTCTATAAGCGATGAACAGGGCGTGTCGAACGCAGCGAAAAGCGCCGTTGAAAAGGTTTGCGACCGTCTCGCGCCGGCAGGCTTTTCGGTGGTCGGCGCTGAACGCGACACCGACGGCGATCCAATCCTGCTCGTCGACGTGAAATGGGTTTTCTCGGACAAGCCGATCAGTTCGAAAACTACCTACGGACTCTCGACGGAGGTCCGCAATGCGCTAAGTGCGATCGGTGAGGCGAGGTTCCCGCATTTCAGGCGCCATTTCGACGAACAGCAGAGGATCGCCAGCTAAGCCGTCGCTCACGAGCTGATGGCACGGCACGGCGGCTCGCTAAGGCCAGCCCAAAGCGGCCACGCCAGTGCGACCTGAAACGGGGCGCGAGCACGGTCTATTAAGTCCTGTTTCACGCGCTCGTCCATGACTGCGCTGGTCTACTTGTTGGAACCCACGATACGCGAAGTGATCCCGCTTGCGCGCAGGTCTATCGTACGCTCGAACACGGAGTTGCGAAAAACTCCAGCAGGGCTGCGGCAAGCCGCGGTTGCCTGATGTTATCGTATCCTTTGCCGAGACCGCAGTTACTTTGCAGGAAGAGCGTCATCGCTCCGACTGCGATCTCATTGCGCATTACGTCTGTGCCGAAATGCTCGTTTTGATCGACAACTACGAGCAGGCAATCAATGACATAGAGTCCGCGTCACGACCGTATCGCAAGGCACTTGCGGTCTGGGTTCTTCTAAAAAGAAGCGATAGCCCGTCATAGGATGCGGAAGGGAGTATCGCGGTGACGGAAAGTTATTGCTATTTAGCTTCTGTTTGCGAGATTTGCGGCGTTAATTCAGTTGGTTAATACCTAGTAAATTGGCTTCTATTGTCATGCGGCTTTGTAACCGAGGCAAATTGGGTGGCGATGCCGCTTTCACGGGCGAAGCGCGTAACGAAGCGTGATCATACCATAGCGTGAAGAAATACAAGACGCCGGCGTCGGCTGTAGTGGGGCAATGTCCGGTCGGTAGTAGGAAGGGGAGGGGCGCCTAGGCTTTGGCTGCGACATGGGTGGCCAACGGCGGAATGGCCTGGCCTTCGAGACCGATGCGATCACCGAGATACTGCCAGAAGGGCAGTGCGAGCTTCCTGCAAGTCTTCATCAGCCCGAGCATGGTGTCGCGAGCGACGCTACCATCGCGGCTCATTGTGCCGCCCGAGATCTGACGAATCTGCGCAGATCTCCGAGGCATTGATGTGGGGCGGGGTGCCTGGCTGTTCCAGCACCTTGAGCAGTTCGTCCTTTCGGCGACAAAGACGAGCTAGGGGCTTGTCGAGGTCGCCAGCGCCTTTGGATCGATTGTGCCATGCTGAATAGCGTCGGATCTGGATCCGCGCTTGCCAGGAGTTTTCCTGAGATCGCGACCGGGTTGCCATGGGCCACACCTTGGGTTCCTTTGAGGATGCGGGTGGGTCCGCGCACGATCTTCGGCTTGGCATTGAAGGTGAAGGCCTTACTTCTATTCAGCTCCTGCCGCATTCTGCTCTAAATCGGGTTATCGGGCCCTTCTGGCCCCAATTGTCATTCCCACGTCTACATGTTTGCGTCGCCCTTCGGGCCCGGCTGTCGGCAAGGCGGGAGCCCTTCCCGGTTGTGCGATCCGTGCCGCTTGCGCCCAGTCGTCCACAAGGGAGGCTTCGCCGCGCTCAATCCCGTCGTCGCCGATCCGCTATTGCGCGCCCTTGCAGCCGCCGGTCTTCGCGGCTTTCGGGAGATAGCCCAAGGGTTAAAGAGCGGAAAGGAACTATGGACATGGAAAGACACGACATCGAGATGCTGCGCGAAAAGGTATCCTGCGTGGTTGTCCTGGAGCAGGCGGGATTTCAGATCGATCTGAAGGGAAGCACCCGCCGGGCCGTTAAATATCGGAGCGGCAGCGACATCATAATTGTCACTCACGCGGGGAGGGGCTGGTTTGATCCTCTTTCGGACAGGAAAGGCGATGTCTTTGCCCTGGTCGGTTGGCTGAAGCCCGCCGACTTTCCGGCGAAGGTGAAAGCTGTCGGTGCGCATGTCGGTGTGCAGCCATCCTGCCTGCCGATATGGACAGCGCTGAGCCCTCGCACGAACCATGGCGCGATCCCCGAACGCTGGTCGGCCAAATCGCTTCTACGAACAGGAACGCCAGCATATCGCTATCTCGCCGACGCGCGCGCCATTCCCCGGGCTATTCTTGGGCAGGCCATCCGAGCACGGCTGATCCGGCAAGGTCCCTTCGGCAGCGCCTGGTTCGCGCATGAGAACGACGCAGGGCAAATCTGCGGCTGGGAGGAGCGCGGACCGGAATGGCGAGGATTTTCCTCCAGCGGTAACAAGATCCTCTTTCGTTTCGGCAAGCGGTCATCGAGGCGGCTCTGCGTGACAGAAGCGGCGATCGATGCCCTTAGTCTCGCAGCGATCGAGGGCGAGCGCCGAGACACGCTCTATACGAGCACCGCCGGCGGCTGGTCCCCGGCAACTGAAGAGGTGGTCCGAAAGCTCGCTGGAGGCGTCGGTCTTCTCGTCGCGGCGACGGACCGCAACAGCCAGGGCGAAGCCTATGCCGACATGCTGCGCCAGATTGCTATTCGACAGGACTGCGGCTTCCAGCGACTTCGTCCGCTGCGCGGTGACTGGAACGAGGATCTCAAGGAAAGAAATGGGGGATGAAGGAAGGTTTGCCGCATGGGGTTTGCCGCTTCAAGGGCAAGGCTTCGCCCGCGTGCGCGGCCCTTGACCCGGAAAAAGCCCAGGCGGCCTGGGGCGTGAAGGGTGATCAAAAGGTCTGGAGACAAGGTGCTTCGGCCAAAACCCGAGGAGAAGACCATGTCCTGCCATTCCCAACCCCGCAAGATCTTCGAAGGTGTCGCCTGCCGCCACGAATTCTACGCGCTGCTGAGCCGCCACAACCAGTCGCCGTTCGACGAGGAACGGCTGAGCGGACGCCGTTATGCCGGTGAGTGGTTCGAGGTCACCGAAGAAGATCATGACCGTATGTTCGAGATCCTGCCGCCGCTCTTCATGCGCGGCGATCACTTCGCGATGCGTGAGTTTCTGGCGCAAAGCATCACTAGCGTTTTCTTCACCCTGAAGATCGACGGCCGATTCCGTTGGTTTCATGCCTATGGCGATCTGGCCGCAGCCTGCTCGATCAACCGCATCCGCGCGGCGATCATCGACCGGGAATCACGTTCGGTGCGGTCCATGAGCCGTGCCGAAAAACTTGAACACATCTGGAGCATCACCGGGCCGGATTTCCGTGCTTTTGCCGATCAGTGTTTTGCGGCGGACTTTGCCGGTCGGCGCATCCTCATGGTCTTTCCTGCGGTGCAGGGGAAAATCTGGAAGCTCATCGATGATCTCACCGACGAAGAGATCGCGGCCAAGCTTCCGGTGCAGTTCCGCCACCTTGGCGAATCCGTCGCCGCCTGATCAGCGCCGACGATTCGAACCCTTCTGACGCCATAGCACTCGCCAAGCGAGCGACACCGCTTGGCGCAGTACGCCCTATCACCAAGAGGAAATGCCCGATGGCACATGACGACATCTTCACTTTTGACTTGTTTTCCAATGCTGGCCGACTGGCCGGTTTCGATCTTTCCTTCAGTTCCGACACCCTGGCGCCACGCGGCGAAGGGGGGCGACCCGTCGATAATGCGCCGGTGCCACAGCAGACGGTCCAAAAAGGAGTCTCCGATGAGGATCCGCGGGCCGGAAACTTCAGGCTCTTCGGCAACCGCGGCTTGGCGAAAGGCTGGAAGGACAGGGCAGCCGGAAACATAGCTGCGATCCGGCTTTCGACCGAGATTATAGGTCAGAAGCGCTCTGCCTCTCCTGAGGAGCAGGCTCAGCTTATCCGCTTTGCCGGCTTCGGCGCCTCCGATCTTGCCAACGGCGTCTTTCGCCGTCCAGGTGAAGGAACCTTCGCCAAGGGTTGGGAGACGCTCGGCCGTGACCTCGAGGCGGCCGTCTCCGGCGCCGATTACGCCTCGCTTGCCCGCTGCACGCAGTATGCCCATTACACGCCGGAGTTTATCATTCGCGCCATCTGGGCCGGTCTGCTCCGCCTGGGCTTCAAGGGCGGGCGCATCCTCGAACCCGGCATTGGGACCGGCCTGTTTCCGTCGCTGATGCCTGAGACGATCGGTGGTCGAAGCCGCGTTACCGGTGTTGAGCTCGATCCTGTCACTGCCCGGATCGCCGGTCTGCTTCAGCCGGGCGCCCACATTATTAACGAGGATTTCACTCGCGTATCGCTGCCGGCGACGTTCGATCTGGCGATCGGCAATCCGCCCTTTTCCGATCGCATCGTCCGCTCCGATCACCTCGATCGAGGCGAGGGGCTCCGGCTCCACGACTATTTCATAGTCAAGGCGATCGCTGCGCTGAAACCGGGTGGGCTTGCCGCGTTCGTGACGTCAGCTGGCACGATGGACAAGGCGGATATCCGGGCGCGCGAGCATATTGCTGGCATGGCCGATCTGGTCGGCGCCATCAGGTTGCCCCAAAACGCCTTCCGTCAGGATGCCGGAACCGACGTTGTCGTCGACATCCTTTTCTTGCACAAGCGTCGCGCCGATGCGCCGGCCGGCGACGAGAGCTGGCTTCAGCTTTCCGACGTGCAGGAAACACAGGAAGGGATGGGACCGATCCTCGTCAACCGCTGGTTCGCCGACCACCCTGACATGGTGCTGGGACGCCACGCAATCGTATCGGGCCCGTTCGGCGAAGCCTACACCTGCCTGGCGCGCGAGGGCGATCTGGAAGCGGCTCTCGAAACGGCGATCGAGATGCTTCCAAAAGGGGTTTATGACGGCGAGCCGGAGGCCGTCGATCTTGGCCAAGGGGGTGACGCTGGCGAGGTGACGGCCGAACGCCCAGACGATCGCGGCGTGCGCGAAGGCAGCTATTTTATCGGCAAGGCGACGGCTCTGATGCAGATCGTCGATGGTGAACCGGTTTCCGTCGAGGTGAAGAAGAGCAGGGGAACGGACGGCGTCTTTGCCAGGCAGGCGCGCATCATCCGCAAGCTCATCCCGATCCGCGACGCCGTGCGCGAGATCCTCAAGTTGCAGGAGCGGGACCAGCCCTATGCCCGCGCGCAGGTCAGTCTTCGCATCGCCTGGTCGAGCTTCGTGCGTGATTTCGGGCCGATCAACTTCACTACGGTCTCGAGCACGGAAGATCCCGAGACCGGTGAGGTGCGCGAGACGCATCGGCGCCCGAATCTATTGCCCTTCCTCGACGATCCGGATTGCTGGCTGGTCGCCTCGATAGAGGACTACGATCTTGAGACTAACACCGCAAAACCGGGTCCGATCTTTACCGAGCGGGTGATCGCACCGCCTCCGGCGGCGGTAATCACTTCGGCCGCTGACGCGCTTGCCGTCGTCCTCAATGCGCGCGGCCATGTCGATCCCGACCATATCGCCGAACTTCTGCATCGTGACGTGGCTGACGTCATCTCCGAGCTCGGCGAGGCGATCTTTCAGGATCCAGCAAATGGTGCCTGGCTCACGGCAGACGCCTATCTCTCCGGCGCGGTGCGCTCGAAGCTTGCGATCGCAACGGCCGCCGCGGAGCTCGATCCTGCCTTTGCGCGCAACGTGTCGGCGCTGATGCGTGTGCAGCCGACCGACCTGCGTCCCTCCGATATCACCGCCCGCCTCGGCGCGCCATGGATCCCGGCCGCCGATGTGGTTGCCTTCGTGAAAGAGACGATGGAGGTCGAGATCACTGTCCATCACATGCCCGCACTGGCCACCTGGACGGTTCATGCCCGCCAGTTGGAATGGTCCGCCGCCGGCACCACCGTATGGGGCACCCATCGCCGCCATGCCGGCCAACTTCTCTCCGACGCGTTGAACTCATCGGTGCCTCAGATCTTCGACACGATCCGCGACGGCGAGAGAGAGCGCCGGGTGCTCAATACCATCGAGACAGAAGCTGCGAAGGAGAAGCTTGGCAAGATCAAGACGGCCTTCCAATCGTGGATCTGGTCGGATCCCGACCGCACCGACCGGTTAACGCGCATATATAACGACACCTTCAACAACATCGCGCCACGCGCCTTCGATGGCTCCCATCTTCAGCTTCCCGGCGCCTCTGGTGCCTTTTCTCTTTATGGACACCAGAAACGCGGGATCTGGCGGATCATCGCGGCAGGTGCGACTTACCTTGCGCACGCCGTTGGCGCCGGTAAGACGCTGACCATGGCGGCGGCGATCATGGAGCAGCGCCGGCTCGGGCTGATCAACAAGGCGATGCTCGTCGTTCCCGGCCATTGCCTGGCGCAGTCCGCCCGGGAGTTTCTCGCTCTCTACCCGAATTCCCGCATCCTCGTTGCCGACGAAACGAACTTCGTGAAGGAGAAGCGCCACCGTTTCCTATCGCGGGCGGCGACTGCCAACTGGGCCGCAATCATAATTACCCATTCTGCCTTTCGCTTCATCTCCGTGCCATCGGCATTCGAGGCGCAAATGATCCAGGACGAGCTGGAGCTCTACGAAGATCTGCTCATCAAGGTCGATCGCGAGGACCGGCTGTCGCGCAAACGCGTCGAGCGCATGAAGGAAGGTCACAAGGAGCGGCTGGAAGCGCTCGCCACCCGCAAGGACGACCTGCTGACCATCTCGGAGATCGGCATAGACCAGATCATCGTCGACGAGGCACAGGAGTTCCGCAAGCTCTCGTTCGCCACCAACATGTCGACGCTGCGCGGGGTCGATCCGAACGGCTCGCAGCGCGCCTGGGACCTTTATGTGAAGTCGCGGTTCGTCGCCATGAAAAATCCCGGCCGTGCCCTTGTGCTCGCGTCCGGCACGCCGATCACCAATACGCTCGGCGAAATGTTCACCGTCCAGCGGTTGATGGATGCGGCGGCCCTGTCCGAGCGTGGTCTGCACGAATTCGATGCTTGGGCTTCGACATTCGGCGACACCTCGACCGAGCTCGAGCTGCAGCCGTCAGGTAAATACAAGCCCGTGACGCGGTTCTCGCAATTCGTCAACGTCCCCGAATTGATCGCCATGTTCCGCACCTTTGCCGATGTCGTTTTGCCGGCAGATCTCAGGCAATACGTCAAAGTACCCTCAGTTTCCGGCGGCCGCCGTCAAATCGTGACAGCGGAGGCTACCCCGGCTTTCAAGGTCTACCAGAAAACGCTCGATGCCCGCGTCAAGGCGATCGAGCTGCGCAATGGGCCGACGAAACCCGGCGATGACATTCTGCTCTCCGTCATCACCGACGGCCGGCACGCAGCGATTGACCTGCGTCTCGTCGCCGCCGAGATCGGCAATGAAATGGAGAACAAGCTCAACGCGCTGGTCGCCAATACCCATCGCATCTGGCGGGAGACGAGTAAGGCCGACTATCGCCGCAAGGACGGCAAGCCGTTCGAGCGATCCGGGGCCGGGCAACTGATCTTCTCCGATCTCGGCACCATCTCCGCGGAGGCGTCGCGCGGTTTTTCGGCTTATCGGTGGATCCGCGACGAGCTGATCCGATTGGGCGTGCCGGCCTCCGAGATCGCCATCATGCAGGACTTCAAGAAGTCGGAGGCGAAGCAGCGGCTCTTCAACGATTTCAACGCCGGCAAGGTGCGGGTGCTGATCGGATCCTCCGAGACCATGGGCACGGGTGTGAATGTGCAGCCGCGGCTGAAGGCGCTGCATCATCTCGACGTTCCCTGGCTGCCGTCGCAAATCGAGCAGCGCGAGGGCCGGATCGTGCGCCAGGGCAACCAGCATGACGAGGTCGATATCTTCGCCTATGCAACGCTTGGCAGTCTCGATGCCACGATGTGGCAGAACAACGAGCGAAAGGCCCGCTTCATTGCGGCGGCCCTCTCTGGCGATACCTCGATACGCCGGCTGGAGGATATGGGGGAGGGGCAGGCGAACCAGTTCGCCATGGCGAAGGCGATCGCGTCGGGCGATCCCCGCCTAATGCAGAAAGCCGGGCTCGAATCCGAGATCGCCAGGCTTGAGCGGCTCGAAGCCGCCCACATCGACGATCAGCATGCCGTCCGCCGGCGGATCCGCGATGCGGACCGTGATATCGAGCTATCAACGCGCAGGATTGCCGAGATCGGCAGAGACATCGAGCGCCATGGTCCAACTGCCGGCTTCGAAATGGCCGTCGGCAAGGTCCGATATGATGAAAGGAAGCTCGCCGGCCGGGCGCTGATGAAGGAGATCCTGACGCTGGTCCAGTTGCAGCAGGAAGGCGATTTTCCCATAGCGGCGATCGGCGGCTTTGCGCTGGAATATCGCGGTGAGCGCTCTGGCCGTGACGGCTACCAGTATTCAACGATGCTGAAGCGAACGGGCGCCGACTACGACATAGACCTGCCTGTGACCATCACGCCGGGTGGCGCCGTGGCGCGCCTTGAGCATTCTCTTTCGAACATGGAGTCGGAGTGCTTCAGTTTCCGAAACAGATTGAGCGATGCCGAGCGGCGGTTAGCGTCCTACCGGCCGCGCCTCGGAGAGGCCTTCGCCTTTGGCGCCGAGCTTGCTCTGAAGCGCGATGAACTCGATGACATCGAGCGCGATCTCGCCGCCACGCAGGATATCGAGGAAGGCGAAGGAGAGGCCGCGTGACTGCAGTCGGTTCAACGATCGTCCTTCACGCCGGCACGCAGCGCGTCGTTGACGCGCTCCTGCCAGCCTAAACCCTCCCGCCTGAAAATGGGTGGGCACGTCGCTGTCGATTTTCAGGAAGACGGCTCCTTGACGTTCGGCAGCGATCGCCGTTCGACGGCAGCCCGAGCTTCTTTGCCGTCTTGGACAAGACCTCCGCCGCGTCAAGCGGATTGACCGGTCGGCTCGTGGTGGCCGCGTTATGCTTCTCTCCAATGGCTCGGTGTATCTGTTCTCTCTCCATTGGGCTCACCAGCCGGTCCGTCCCTTGCCCGGACGATCGTCGCTTTCGGCATTGTACAATCTCATGACTGACGCCCGACTTGTCGCTGGCGACCAGAAGTATGGCGCGTCGTTCCATCGCAAAAGCGTAGGCAAGGCATCATACCCCGTCCGCTGCCTCGATACGCAACTACTTCATGTTGGCATGGGCCGAGCCCTTCAACTATCAAGGTTCTAAAGCTTTAATCGGCGCGTCCCGCGGACTCCGTTTCTGCCTTAGATTGCCGCACTATCGGCGGGGCTGGGTTTTAACCTCGGGAAAGATTGCAGAGAGAGAGAGAGAGAGAGAGAGAGAGAAGTCTTTCGCAGGCCAAGGCTCCGGCTGACGCTGGCACTCAATCGCGACGGTCGCGGCAGCAGGCCTACGGTCCGCGCAAGGCGATGCGCCTCGCTTGCCCGCAAACCGGCTGCGCTGCGTCGCAATTGCGGCCGGATCCTCGGCCTGCGGTCGAGGAGATGTCTTCGAGGTGAAGACGAGGATGTACGGCGAACCGCGCCGTTCCCAAACTCCCAAAGGACACGCCCATGTATCTGATCTCAATCGACCCGCGCGCTCTGAACGAAAACCCCGACAAGACGCGCCGCTCCAAGTCATCGCCGCAGGCCGACGCCGTGCTACTTGCATCCATCAGGGCCGTAGGCATCGTGCAGCCGCCCGTAATCGCCCCTGAACGGGACGGTGGCAACGGCTTCGTCATCAATGTCGGTCACCGCCGTGTCGCGCAGGCAATCGCTGCCGACCTGCCGGAAATCTTCGTTCTTGTCGATGATGCCACCGACGATGGCGGCGCGATGCGCTCGGCGGTCGAAAACATCGCCCGCGAGCCGCTAAACCCGGTCGACCAATGGCGCGCCATCGAGCGCCTGGTGGCGCTCGGCTGGACGGAGGAGTCGGTCGCTGCCGCCCTGGCTCTCTCGGTTCGCCACATCCGGCGCCTGCGTCTGCTCGCCAATGTCTTTCCCGCGATGCTCGAACATATGGCGCGCGGTGATATGCCGACTGAGCAGCAGCTTCGCACCATCGCGGCGGCTGGCCACGACGAGCAGGCCGAGGTCTGGAAGAAATACAAGGCGAAGAAGCAAGAGCCTGCATCCTGGTGGGAGATCGCCAGGGCGCTCACCAAGACCCGCATGCTTGCAAAGGACGCGAGCTTCGGCGACGACTTGGCCCAAGCCTACGGCATCGTCTGGCAGGAGGATCTCTTCGCGCCGGCTGACGAGGATAGCCGCTACACCACCGATGTGGAGGCATTCCTCGGCGCCCAGCAGGAATAGCTCTCGAGCAACCTGCCGAAGCGTGGTGCCATCATCGAGGTCAACGACTGGGGCCAGCCGAAGCTGCCGGCGAAGGCGAGCCAGATCTATTCGAAGCCCGGAAAGGGCGACAATACCGGCTGGTACATCAACCCGCGTGACGGTTCGGTCCAGTCGGTCGCCTATCGACTGTCGGAGGCCAAGACGGCGCCGGCAACTGGAGAGGCTTCGGAGGCGGATTCTAAAACAGTCGCGACCAAGCCGCGGCCGGACGTCACACAGAGGGGTCTCGACATGATCGGTGATTTCAGGACGGCAGCTCTCCATGAGGGGCTCGCTCGCGCCCCGATCGAGGACGATACGCTAATCGCTCTCCTCATTCTCGCATTTGCCGGTATCAACGTGACGGTCGCGACCGGTTCGTCGGACAATCCCTACGGGCATGCCGATTGCAGCAAACATGCCGCCCGGCTGATCGATGGTGAAGGCAAGCTTGCCTTCGATCGCGACACGCTGCAGCAGGTGGCACGATCGGTTTTGATCGATGTCATGTCGTGCCGCCGCAACCGGTCCGACAGCGGCATCACCGCCCGCATCGCCGGCGAGGTGATCGGCGCCGATCAGTTCCTTTCCAACACTGCCACAGAGCAGTTCCTCTCCTGCTTGTCGCGTTCGGCGCTTGAAGCCGCCGCGGAGGCATCGGGTGTCGCCGGCCGCATCAGGGCCAAGGATACACGCGCCGCTCTCGTCGAGCATTTTTCGGAAGGACGCTTCGTCCATCCCGAGGTCCTGATCGCGCCAGCGCCCGGCGAGGTCGCCAGGTGGGCTGTCAGATACATGACCAGCTCGTCCGAGCCCGAGGCCGAGGAGAACGAGACGTCTCGCCGTCCTGAATCCGAGCCGGATGCGCTCGATAAAGAGACGGAATTCCAGGAAGCAGCCGAATAGGCTTCACCGCATGTGTCATTCGCGCCGTCGGCATCATCCGGCGGCGTTTCCTTGATTGGACCAGCGCCGACTTTGACCACAATAGAAAGGGATCCGGTTGATGATGCCAATTCAGGCGAACGGTCGAGGAGTGGGCACATCACCAGCGGCAGCTGGCGTTCCTCGGTAGTCGTAGTAGTGCCACAAGGGTCTCGACCCCATGGGGGCTTTCGCAACATGCCGCCGGCCGTGACAATGGCATCGTCGTCCATAGCAACTGCAAGCCATGGCGGTTCCGCCCTGACGACGGAGCGCAAGCAGACATTCCCATCTCGCCGCACACAACGCTGCTACGCGGATTGCGCCTGTGCCGCCGTTGCGGTCTCGTTTCCCGATCTCTTCACAGACTTCGAAAAACGCCATGCCGACGAAACGCTCCGGCTATCCCTACGCTGGGAAGTGATGCACCCGAAGACGCTGGGGGCCGGCCAGTCGCGCGCGAAGGATCGCCGACGGTTCGAACAGGAAAACGCCAAACGCTGGGTGTTCGCCTCTGAAATCTTCTCCACCCAGTGCCCGGGTCCCGTGAATTGCGCGGCAAGGCCTGGCCGCCGGCACGATGGCGAGCAGCGGCGCTACCTGGCGGCGGAGGAGTTCTACAGCATCGGCGATTTCGTCTTCGTCATCGACGAGGCGCGAGACGACCGATATCCGAACCATCGAGCTTCATCGGCTCCGAGCAGTGAGGCGCCCCCGAAGCCGCCACTCGTAGGTAGGCTGAACACCCGCTAACTGGACATCAGTTTGGCCGGTGAGCGTCGATCATGGTCGGGTCTGCCGAAAAGGCACGGAGGACCATTGCCGATGCACGGGTTGCATGGCGCAGGCCGCCGACTCCTCGTCAGGCCGTTGGCAAGCGTAGGATGGTGGAGGTGCAGACCACAGCTGTCGAACACCGCACGCGCTTTGCGAACACGAAGTGCGGCACTGAAGCCGCCGCAGGGTTGCCTTCACGATCGGCGCGCTTAGAGGTGAGCTTCTTGGGCAGGAACGGCGAGACGACGATGATTTCCCGCCGCGTTGGACGAGAATGCGGACGTCGAGCGGTTCATCCGGCCCAGCCTCTCGGGTTTGCTGCGGTCTGAACCGGACGGCGTCCTGGTCAAAGGCCGCGTTCCGCGCCGCGAAGCGGCAGGCTCGACGCTTGCTTCGCAAGGCGTGGCCGCGTCCACTGCAGACCGCGGACGCGGCCCGCACTGTCCGCAACCCCACCTTTCTCCCCACGCATCGTCCTGACCTTTGGCCAGGCCGCTTCGCCGGCTCGTATCGACCGCACCCGACGGACAGCGCCGGACAAACGGCAGCCTCGGGCATCGCTCAACCAACACGGACAAGGACATTCATCATGGTATCGCTCAACCGTTCCGCCCCGAAAGCCCGCCCAGCCGCCCCGCGCGCGACCACCCTCGAAATGGTCTGCCACGCCTGCCCGAACAGCGCGCAGGCCCAACGCATCTCCGAAAGCTTCGGCCTGCCCGTCGTCGACAGCGACGGTATCCGCGAACTCCACCGTGCCCAGCTGATCGACAGCGCCGAAGCATTGAAAGACGGTCTCGCCGAAAAGGCCATGCAGATCCACATGCAGCGCCTCGTTGGGTCCTTCGTCGGCTCCGCTTACGGCGCCGGCCAGTTCTACAGCCGCTCGGTTACGGAGGCCCGCGATCTCACCACCAAGCTTTCCAACGACTATCGCGATGAGGATCTCGAAGGCCCGGTCGGCTTCGACAGCCGCGCACAGCGCAAGCGCGAATTCGCAGCCGACATGGGCCTGCAGGCACACGTCCTGCGCATGGCCGCAGAAGGCGCTGTCAGCGCCTATGAAGAGATCACCGGCGAGACTTGGAAGCCTTATGAGCGCGCAGGTGTTGTGGCTTCCGCTCCTTCGGTCGACCAGAAGGCCGCTTCGCTACAGATGTCCGCCTTCGACTGACCGGAGGGGCGAAAGCCCCTTCGTCATCCGAAATGAGGCCGGTGCGCCGCGCACCGGCCTTTTCCCGTGTCGTTGGATGGGCCTTGCCTATCGCGGTTCGTCCCGGTTTGCGGTCTAGCCTCGTCCGGAGATGGACGGTCGCAACGGCAAGCCGTCCTCCACTGTCGTTTCGGCCCGCCTGCGATAATCGAATTATCAGCCGCGATGCCGGCGGGTGCACCGTCTCCGGCCTCCGCTTCCTTGACCGCCGTGACGAACCGCGAAGGGCGCGGTTCGCGGGGTTGAGGGACAAGGCCATGAAAAAGTCAGACAAGAATGCCGGCGAACGTGCAGACATTTATGCACGCATTACCGACAAGATCATTGCCGCGCTCGACGAGGGTGTGCGGCCGTGGGTGCAGCCATGGAGCACGAAGCATCTGAGTGGCCGTGTTTCGCGGCCCTTGCGTCATAACGGCGAGCCGTATTCGGGCATCAACGTGCTGCTGCTTTGGTCGGAGAGCATGGCACGCGGCTTTTCTTTATCGACATGGATGACGTTTCGCCAGGCATTGGAACTTGGCGCTTGCGTCCGCAAGGGCGAGACGGGCTCGATGGTGGTTTATGCCAACCGCATCAGCAAAACGGAGACCGACGGCGAGGGGCAGGAAGTCGAACGCGACATTCCCTTTCTCAAGGCCTACACGGTGTTCAATGTCGAGCAGATCGATGGCTTACCCGAAACATACTCGGTTCCGAATGAGGGCAGTAGCGTGCGACCCGTAGACAGAATTGGTCACGCGGATGACTTCTTCGCAGCAACCGGGGCCGTCATCCGTCATGGTGGCGACAGAGCCTTCTATGTGCCGGGATCGGACTACATCCATTATCTGAACGGCCAATCTGTCTCACCTAACTGTTTAGGCGCTCGCATGGCCACCCGAAATAGCCGGCGCGGCGTGATTTCGGTGAGTACGCTTGTTGCTGACGACGGCGCCTTGGTCTTGCCTTAACGGGTCGCGATCCTTGGCAGGTTCTCAACGGATTTGGTGCGCTTAACGATATCACCGACCGTGTTCTTACTGATGCCAAGATCACGGGCGATCCAGCGATAGCTGCGGCCTTCGGCGACAAGCGCGAGAACTTTGGGTGCAAGCCGGTCGGATTTGGGTCGTTGCCCAGTCTGACGGCCAAGTTTTTTGCCCCGTGCCTTTGCTGCGGCGAGGCCGGACTTGACCCGCTCGCTGATCAAGTCACGTTCAAATTCGGCAATGCCGGCTAGAAAAGTCGTTAGCATCCGACCATACGGCGAGGACAAGTCGAAGGTCACACCGTTTGTGGCGATGACCGACACTTTCCAATTTGCCAGCGCGCGTAGCGTGTTAAGAAGATCGATGGTCGAACGGCCCCATCGTGAAAGCTCCGTGACAAGGATGGCGTCGATTCGTCTGGCCTGGGCGAGCGCCATGATCTTTTTGCGCTCAACCCGATCAAGCTTCACGCCTGAACCCGTCTCTTTGAAAACCGCCACGACGTCGTAATGGGCGCGAGCAGCGAACGATATCAGGTCGCGCTGCTGCCGCTCACACGACTGGTCGGCGGTCGAAACCCGACAATAGATGGCGGCACGTTGTCCCAATTGAACCTTCCGGGATTTTAGGATCGGAGGGCCTTGATAGGGATGGAGCGAGCGTTGTCCAGAACAGACTATAATTTATTGGGGACAAGACATGCCGCCGATGACTGTTCCGGAGCGACGGCAGCGCTAGCCGTCATCCAATTTGCCCACTACCGACAGCAGTTTACCATTCCTATTGGCGCTGTCGCGTTGCAACAGGGCGCGGACCTGAAGGTGCTGGGCCACCACATTCGCTGCGTCGCGCTGATCGCGCGTCGCATCGATCTGCTGGTGCTGTTTGAGAGGCGGGGACGCGGTCTCGGCCAAAATCGCTCTGAGCTCCGCCACGATTGCCGGAGCGCGGTTTGCAGTTGCCCGGCTGACATTGGCCTCGCGCGCCAGATTGGTAACCGTCAAACGTCCATTGGTCCGGGTTGCATTGCCGCAGACAAGCCGGGTCAATGCGGCACGTAGCGCGCGGTCGGTCGACATGCTGACCGGCTTCAGGGCGGTTCCTCCCGGAGGGGAGCGATCAGCTTGCGCATTCGATCTCGGTCTTGCCGGATGGCGCTGCGCTGCAGGTTCGACAAGCGCCTTTCTTGCAGCATGGCTTCGGCATGCGCGATTGCTGCTTGCCACGCTGGCAAATGGCGGCGTGCAATGCAGGAGTTCGGGCAGCGATCGGGAGCGCAGTTCGACAGGATAGGCTGGCTTGTTGAGGTCCCTGACCGGGTGAGGCAGAGTGCGGTTGCCGGCTCGAAGAAGCAATCGTTCAGGTAGCCGACATGCAGCGTGCGTGCGAGGTGAGCAAGCATTGCCTTCATGCGTTTGCCATCCGCAATGACGCCGGGCAAGGAGCCAATCTCCTTCGTCACCCGTTCGATCTCGTGTATGACGCGCGATGCGCCCGGGCCGGTCAAGCGTTCTCCGCGTCGTGCCGCTTCATAGTGCTCTACGATGTCATCGAGCTGGCCCAGATAGTGTTCCTGTTCCACTTCCTGACGGAAGCCGGAGGTCGATGAGCCGGCATAGCCGTCGAAAATTGCCACGGAGGCATGCTTGTACTGGATCTTGCCGGCGACCACTCCGAAGGGGCGGTTGGCGATATACCAGGCCACAGTGCGGCGGAACTGCCGCGTGTTGAAGATCCAGCATCGCCCATCCACGAGCGGGATCGCCGGTTCATCCGCGGTTCCGAAACGCCGGTCCAAGTTCTGGCGGAACCCATTGATACGTTGCACCACGTGCGGCACGCCGCCATCTCGGGCAACTTTACGATGAAGAGCGACCCAGATGCAGCCCTGCCTGCGCTGTGGCCGATGTCTTGCCACGAGGCGCTCAGCCACTTCAATGGCGCGTACAACTGGCGCGATCGTCACCCACTCCTCGACGCTCCCGCGCTCTTCACGCCCTTTGTAGACGGTACTGCGTATAGTCAGCCGCTCAATCATACCATCGGCGCTGCGTTTGCGCTGCAGGGAGCCGGATTGCATTGCCTGGACTTCACTATCGCGCATGCCGGTCAGATAAGCGCACAGGATGTAAGCGGCGGTCTGGAGCTGGCGCTCTTCGTGTGCCAGGGAGAAATCATCGAAGCGAGACCGCCATGGACGCCCGCTCGTCGGATCGATGGTGATCGGCGTGTCCATGCCACCGTGCTCGACGCCGAGCTCCTGCACGGCTTCGAGCAGAAGGGCAAAAGCCGCCTTATTCTGGATGAGGTTGCTCGGACGCACACAGCTCTGCAACGAAATGAGCCGAATGTTCAGTACTTCCCCCTTGAGCCATTTGCCTCGAATGAGAGCATCTCGCAGGCCTGCAATGTCGGCGGGGTCATTCCACACAGGGATGCCACGGCCAGCACGGCGGCGGATGTCGATGTAGGACGTCACGCGTGCGACGACGCTGCCCGCAGGAGCTCCGCGCGGGCGGGCCGAATAGCCCGCTTCCAGTTCATCCAATTCCTCGCGTGCTGCAAAGATGTCGATGGAAAACAACTCGACATAGCGAAGCGACCATCGCAGCAGTTCGGCGATCACCGCGTCGGGTATGCGCGGTGTCACATTCTCATACGTATGCCCGCTACAGCCTGCCACTCTGTAGGGTGGTGCGCCGTTCCAGGGCACAAGACTTAAGCCGCCATGCGTCAGGAAGCGGGCCAGCCGATGCAACTGCAAAGCCGGCCTCAAGCACTCAGCGATCCGGTACGGCGAAACCGAGCGGTTCTTCTGAAACACGAGATAAGCATTGAGAAGATCCTGATCGATGAGAGCTGCATCGAATCGTCCCTCTCGTTCCCGAACGAAGGTCATAAGCTGACGTAGCGTGCCGAGCGCCGCCCGTGCACTCATGGGCCGTAGCCGACGCGCGGCGTCTGGCAATCGCTCGTTAAGCCAGGCGTAAATGTATTCCTTGGCGGTGAGCTTCTCCCGCGGACAGGTGATGGTGCTGAAGTCAAGCGTGCGGAAGGCATGCCGTGCCATGTCCTGAAAGATTGCCGGATCGAGATCCCAGACGTCGTCGCCAAAACGAGAAAGTGCTTCCCGATTCGTCCCATCCTTCAGCTTCATCGACTTAAGAACAATGTCAGTGTCGCTGCGGATGCTGGAGGTGCGCGGGATGTGGCCGAGATTTGCCGCTGTCATCGTGCTATCGCCTCTACCGGCAGATAGAGGAGCATCGGATCTCTTGCATCAGTCGTCCTTCGGGCCGCTTCCAATACCTGTGGAGCAAAGGCAGGAATGATCTGATGAGTGATGCGATGCCAAGCGCGCGCGAACTTGACTGACCACTCTTCGGCATTGAGGGCAGCACGCTGATCGGCCATGAACGATTGGAATGCGAGGAGCGCCGGGAGCTTGCGCTCGCTAATGACGGCGTTCTCGCATTCCAAGCACCCCCAGAATGGCGTGGGGCAGGGATCGCCGGCTTTTGCGAACGGGCTATCGTAAAAGTTACCGCATCGCGCCATCCACACGTCTTGGTCATCTTTTGCGGGAGCCTGGTCCTGCGGCTCGACGGCAGGGTTCTCCTGCTCGCTGGTGACGAGGCGTGGTCTGAGCGCAGCGTCGAGAGCGTCGTGAAACGCGTCAGCTAACGTCTGTTCATGGACATGGCGCAGGGCAGGTATGTCGGCATAATGCCTGGCTGCGACAGGGATCGAATGGCCGACGGCGAACTGCTCGAGTTGCCCATTGGTGCGACGATACCATTCGGCTTTAAAGGTCTTTCGAAGCCGGGAGAGCTGCAAGCGCAGCGGCCTGCCCTCATCATCTGTAAGTTTGTAGCGTTCGACAAAAGCATCGACTCCCTGCGTGCCATCGTCGCTCAGCGATCGCAGGCCGTTGACGGTCCAAAGGACCCACAATCGATCTGAACCAGTGTGCCGGCGTGCCCGTTCGGTCAATGAGATCGCGAGCCGCATTAGTCCGCCTGGCGTGGCGATCGATCCGTCCCGCACCCGCACGTGTTTCCATTCCGAGCCCCGCGCCCGAGGCTTGTAATACTCGATCTCGACATACCCTCGGGTAGGATTGCGCAAGCAATCGGCCTTCAGACGGTTCAGGCACTCCATCTCCATACCGGTCTCCAGCGACAGCAGCACCAGGAACGCGGCGAAGTCGCTTACCGTTAAG
This sequence comes from Ensifer sp. YR511, assembly GCF_900103045.1. Lineage (NCBI taxonomy): Bacteria > Pseudomonadati > Pseudomonadota > Alphaproteobacteria > Hyphomicrobiales > Rhizobiaceae > Ensifer > Ensifer sp. YR511. The sequence continues at coordinate 2,406 of NZ_FNGR01000025.1, read as the reverse complement.
TGGAATCCTCTGTGCGGCAACTCGATCTTGCAATCAATCTTGTGATATCGGGCGAGATTTGCGAAGCGTTTGAAGGCGGGATGTTCTGCCTCGATCCAGCTGGATCTTGCGATCTCAACGAGGACGGCATCATAAAGAACGCGCAGCCGCGTACCGGCGCTAAGTCCGAGTGGAGGCGCCGGAAGGTCGTCGCCGAGTACGATGCGCTCACGGGCGTTTGCCACTTGTGTCCGCGCAGCGGTTCGCAATGCTTCGGCAATCCCACTGCTGTAAGCGTCACGAGGGCGCCCGCCGCTGCCGTGACCACGCCCCAGATAGCGCAAACGCGATACGACGTCGGGTGTGAGCACGCCAGGACGATCGTTGACGGCGATCCGCAATACACTGATCAGTGTCGCCAGAAGTTGCCGCTGGGACGATCGGTTCCCTGCATTTTGCTCCAGCCAATCTTCGTAACCGTCAATCAGCTCGACGGTTACGTCACCCAGTGCACGTATTGTGTGGCGCTGAGCATCGAGAAACGACCAAAACCGCCGCAGCATCTTCACGCTATTGCGTACTGAGCGCCAAATTGGGGTTGGTCCCATCTGACGGATTCGTTCCCGGAGCAGCGGCGCGATCTCCACGACGAAGGATGAGGGAGTCAAGTCGGTTAAATCCACGATAAACTCGTTGCCCGTATCAACACGCACGGCGAAGCGGCGCGGATCGACAGTCGTAGTGGTCGCGGCGGTATCCGCGTCGGAGCTATCTGACTGCGGCGGAAATTTGGCCAGCCTCCCCCGTCTCATGGCGCGAACTCCTCGGATCCCGCGTCTAGCCCGAAGTTGCTTACGGCCGCATCGACGATCTCCTGACTGTCGGCAAGATGGTCGAGATAGATGTAAGTGCTTTCGATACGGCTGTGCCCCATCAGCCTTTGAAGCTTGAGCAGCGGATCGCCGATCATCCGTCGATAGGCGGAGCCGAGCTGTGCCGATCGTTCGCTGACCACCCACCGGACCTGCTCGCGCAAAAGCAGCGTCAACATGTGGACGGCAAAGCTATGACGGAGCATGTGGGGAGTGATATGCATGTCATCGAAACCGAGGTGGCGGCATCGTTCGCTGGCCCGCATGAACACGGCTTCCCAGGCCGCCATCGACACTGGCTGCCCATCCTCGGTCAGCCAGAGCGCCAGGGGTGAGCCGGTCGTCTTGTCGATGAGGCGTACCCGATCCGATGGACGCAACTGGTCGACGCTTACTCTGACCGTGTGATCGCCGTCGGCTAGGCGTAAAGCGCGATGCTCATATGCGGCTACTGTGATTGATCGAGGCATCCGGCAGATGCGCCCGCGCCGCCGGTGACGTCCAAGAGCATTCTCCCGCTCAATCAAACCATAGTCGTGAAGTTGCCTGATCAGACGAATAGGCATGCGGATATCCCGCCCACGCGACCCCTTTGCCGTCGCAGCAGCCAGACGGAAGGCTAAAGAGCGGACTGGAGAGCCTGTTTCGGTATCCAACGTTGGCAATTCGCTCAGCAGCAGGCTCGATGCTTCCTGTAATCGCAGACCTGTCGTGATCAGCAGTTCCGCAAACAGAGCATTGCGCGTACCATTGCGTCCGCGCCAGCTCGGGTCTTCCTGCCCGTCAGGAAGTCTGCCGCGCAGTCCGACGTCGCGAAAAACCAAATAGCGCGGCATATCCAGGAATTGCACATCTCCGTTGCGACCTCCACTCTCCTTGGCACAGTTGATCGCCACGGAGACGACCGCGCCCGAGGTCGGTGCCCGTGACCATAGCTGCCTGTAAGTGAAGGGGGCCGTTGTGATGATCTTCTCATCGACGGCCCATCTATAGAGCTTGTCGAGAGCCGCGATCGTTCGGTTCCAGGAAGAGGCCGAGATGCGGAAGGGCGGCTCGGACAGGCGCCGGGCCTGGTGGAACGCGGCGATGTCGTCACGGTTCGCAGCCCATACAGACTTGCCGCCCCGACGTTCTTCCAGAAAACGCATCCACACGACGATGTCTCGCGCATATGCGCGAAGGCTGTTCAGGGAGCGTACGCCCATGGTCGGGCAGGATCGCAAGAAGCGATTGAGGTTGTGGTCGTAGGATCCTTCTCCGCCAAGAATGAAGGGCATACCCTCAACGAGCCCGAGCTTCTCTGCAGCCGCTATCTTGTCTGCCTCTAACGCGTGTGCAACGCCGTCGATCGTCACCGAACGAGGCAGGGCAGAAAGGTCGGTGAAGAAGAGCTGGGGCAAGAGGACCTCTTCGAGCAGCGATGTTTTGCCGGGACGGGCTCGAGCCCGCCCCGGCAAAACATCGCCCCATCGCGCAACGCCGCGCGTTCTAATTGCCGGATATGTTGATCATGAAGCCGTGACACTTGTGAGACACGGCCGCAGAGCCGAGATAA
>NZ_FNGR01000087.1:0-1764 GCF_900103045.1 Ensifer sp. YR511 | reverse complement strand
AGGTAGCGCCACGCCACCATACGCTCGAAGGCGGAAAAGGGTCGGCTGGAGGACTTTTCAGGCCGCTCTGCGGCCTGCACCCGATCTTCGGTCACGGCGGTCATCCTGCCTTCCCTCGCCTCATCACTTCGTTGCGACCAGCTTGTCGATCACCGCTTCGACGATCATCGAGGGCAGTCTAGATTCACGTCGAGAAACTTGTACGTGCGCCAGCGAAAGGCAGGCTGACGTGGCGGCGTCCGAGTGGTCGTCGCGTCCGCCCTCCGGCACACTCACTTCATCTCGACGACCTTGCCGTCTTCGATCGTCACCCGCCGATCCATCAGTCCGGCGAGCTCGTGATTGTGCGTCGCGATCAATGCCGCGAGGCCCGACTGCCGTGCCAGCGCTTCCAGCGCCTCGAAGACATAACCGGCGGTCTCCGGATCGAGATTGCCTGTCGGTTCGTCGGCAAGGAGAACGAGCGGCGCGTTGGCAACGGCGCGCGCAATCGCAACGCGCTGCTGCTCGCCGCCGGAAAGTTCCGCCGGGCGGTGATCGGCGCGGTGGCCGATGCGCATATAGTCGAGCAACGCCCCAGCCCGCTCCGCGGCTTCCGCCTTGGGCAGACCGGCGATCAACTGCGGCATCATGATGTTTTCGAGCGCCGAGAACTCAGGCAACAGGTGGTGGAACTGGTAGACGAATCCGATCTCGTTGCGACGGATCGCCGTGCGCCGATCGTCATTGAGCCCGCCGCAGGACACCCCGTTGACCAGCACCTCGCCGCTATCGGGGCGTTCCAGCAGACCCGCCACATGCAGCAGCGTCGATTTTCCGGTCCCTGACGGCGCGACCAGCGCCACAGTCTCGCCGCTTCTCAGCGTGAAGTCCGCACCCTTGAGGATGGAAAGGAACGTCTCGCCTTCCCCATAGTGTCGTTCGACGCCGGAAAGCTGCAGTGCCACGCGCGCATTCATTGAGGTGATGTCCTTGTCATTCGTAACGCAGGGCCTGCACCGGATCGAGGCGCGAGGCGCGCCAGGCCGGAAAGATCGTGGCGAGGAAGGAAAGGGTCAGCGCCATGACGATGACGAGTGCAGTCTCGTCTGCGTTCATGTCGGCCGGAAGCTGGCTGAGGAAATAAAGCTCTGGGCTAAACAGCGTCGTTCCGGAGATCCAGGAGAAGAACTGTCGGATGGATTCGATGTTGAGGCAGACGACGACGCCGAGCGCCACGCCCGCGACCGTTCCGGCGACGCCGATGGCAGCCCCGGTCATGAAGAAGATGCGCATGACAGAGCCCGAGGTCGCGCCCATGGTCCTTAAGATCGCGATGTCGCTGCCCTTGTCCTTCACCAGCATGATCAGGCCGGAGATGATGTTGAGCGCCGCGACCAGCACGATCAGCGTCAGGATCATGAACATCACGTTGCGCTCCACCTGGAGCGCGGAGAAGAAGGTCTTGTTGCGGTCGCGCCAGTCGGTGATGAAGATCTGCCGTCCGGCCGCGTCCTCGATCGGCTGGCGCAACTCCTCGACGACATCTGGATGTTCGACGAAGATCTCGATCGACTGAACCAGTCCCTCGGCGTTGAAGAACAGCTGTGCCTCTTCAAGCGGCATGAAGATGATTGTTGAATCATATTCCGACATGCCGATCTCGTAGATCGCCGAGACGGTATAGGCCTTCACACGCGGGTTCATGCCGAGCGGCGTCACGTCGCCGTTGGGCGAGGTCAGCGTGATGGTACCGCCGACCGTTATGCCAAGCTGTTCGGCCAT
>NZ_FNGR01000024.1:0-100646 GCF_900103045.1 Ensifer sp. YR511 | reverse complement strand
GGGTCCTACATGCAGCCCGTCTAGTAAATTCCCGCGTAGCGAGGAAGGTCTCAGGATGGCATGGCCGAAGAGTTTGAACGGAGCTCGGAAAACCAGATTGAGGATAAGTGCTAGCAGCACGCAAGCCTGAAGTGGACCGAGCTCGCGTAATCCATACTGGCTGGCGGCGGTGTTCTGCCGCACAAGAAGCCGAACACATGTCCGCACCAAACTTTGACGTCACACCCGAAAGATTCTTCTTGCGCGCCCGGAGGCGTCCACACATGTCCTCAAGCCTGTGCTTGAGCCTTTCTGCTTATGCCGACTGTCCGGTCGAATTGGGGGGCAGTTCACCCCACGACCCAGCGGCGGCGGCCAGCGCGCCTCTCGCGAACATGCCGCGATCGAGCGCAGAACGTGAAAGCGTCACCACTTCCTCGCCGGCAGCAAACACAACGCTATGCTGTCCGACGATGCCACCACCCCGCAGGACCGAAAAGCCGATCTCCCCGAGCGGGCGCTCGCCGACGATGCCGTCGCGGCTTCGCCGCTCGACTGATGAGAGCGAGACGCCACGGCCGCGTGCAGCGGCTTCACCTACGTCGGAGCCTGTCCTTGGCCATGTTGCCCTTGTCCTCGATCTTGAGCTTAGCCTTCCAGGCCGCGGTGGCGGCGGGGCCGCTCTGTTCTTGTCCAGTCCGCTCAACGCGCTTGCGGTGGCACGACGTGGCGGCGGTTGATGGTCGCCGGACGGCCCTTGATGGAGAGGGCCGTATCGCGCTTCTCGCGTTCAGCCACGACCTTGCCCTTCGCCACGACACAGAGCCGCTCGGCGCGCAGGCGCACCGCTTCGATGGGGTTGCCTGCATCGAGAACGACAAGGCTTGCCGATCTGCCGACGGCCAGGCCGAGATGATCGAGCCCCATGATCTCGGCATTTACCTTGGTGACCATGTCGAAGCAGGAGTGCATGTCCGCTGGCGAGGACATCTGGGCGACGTGCAATCCCATGAAGGCGACGTCGAGCATGTCGGCTGTGCCGAGGGAGTACCACGGGTCGAGCACGCAATCCTGACCCCAGCCGACGCGGATGCCGGCCTTCAGCATCTCGGGCACGCGCGTCATGCCACGGCGCTTGGGATAGGTGTCGTGCCGCCCCTGCAGCATGATGTTGATCAGCGGATTGGGGATCGCCGAGACGGCGGCTTCCGCAATCAGCGGCAGCAGCTTCGAGACGTAGTAGTTGTCCATCGAATGCATCGAGGTGAGGTGCGAGCCGGCGACCCGGCCTTGCAGGCCGAGCCTTTGGGTTTCATAGGCTAGCTGCTCGATATGGCGCGATAGCGGGTCATCGGTCTCGTCGCAATGCAGGTCGACCATCAGGCCGCGCTTGGCGGCGATCTCGCAAAGCTCGGTCACGGACCGCGTGCCGTCGGACATGGTGCGCTCGAAATGCGGAATGCCGCCGACGATGTCGACGCCCATGTCGAGCGCACGGATGGTGTTTTCGCGCGCATTCGGCGAGCGATAGAGCCCATCCTGCGGAAAGGCGACGAGCTGGAGATCGATATAGGGCGCGATCTCTTTCTTCACCTCGAGCAGCGCCTCCACCGCAAGAAGTCGGTCGTCGCAGGTATCGACATGGGTGCGGATGGCGAGCAGGCCCATCGAGACGGCCCAGTCGCAATAGGCCAGCGCACGTTCCTTGACGGCCTCATGGGTCAGGATCGGCTTGAGCTCGCCCCAAAGCGCGATGCCTTCGAGCAGCGTGCCCGAGGCATTGATGCGCGGCAGGCCGTAGGACAGTGTTGCATCCATATGGAAATGCGGGTCGACGAAGGGCTGGCTGACGAGGTTGCCCGAGGCATCGATGACACGACCAGCCTCTGCATCGATGCCTGGCTCGATGGCCGCGATCTTGTCACCTTTGATGGCGATATCGGCGATGGTTCCATCGGGCAGCGTTCCGCCCTTTACGATCAGATCGAAACTCATCTTTCGCCTTTCTGGTACGGGATCATCAGAGCTTTGGGGTAGGTCGCGCGCCGCGCGACCAGGATCAGTGCCAGGATCGATAGCGCATAGGGCATCATCAGGAAAACCTGATAGGGCACGATGCCGCCGGAAATGTGCTGGAGGCGAACCTGATAGGCATCGAAGGCGGCAAACAGGATTGCGCCGATCAGCGCCTTTCCTGGTCGCCAGGAACCGAAGACGACCAACGCGATGCAGATCCAGCCGCGGCCGTTGATCATCTGGAAGAAGAACGAGTTGAAGGCCGAGGTGGTGAGAAAGGCGCCGCCGACCGCCATCAGCGCGCTGCCGACGGCGACGGCGCCCATGCGGATGCCGGTGACCGAAATGCCCTGTGCTTCGACCGCCGACGGGTTTTCGCCGGCAGCCCGAACGGCAAGGCCAATTGGCGTGCGATAGAGTATCCAGGCAACGGCTGCGACCGATACGAATGCGAGATAGGTAAGCGGCGTCTGGGTAAACAGCGCCTCGCCAACTATGGGAATGCTGGACAGGCCCGGGATCGGCAGGGGCTGGAACGGCTCGATCTTGGGCGGCGACGTCACCTCGGGCAGCACAAGGCGATAGGTGAAATAGGTAAGGCTCGTGGCAAGCAGCGTAACGCCGATACCGACGACGTGTTGCGACAGGCCGAGCGGTACCGTGAGCGTGGCGTGCAGCAGGCCGAACATGCCGCCGACAAGGGCAGCGACCAGCAAGCCGGCCCAGAGATCGCCGCCGGAATAGACGGTGAACCAGCCGGCAAAAGCGCCTGCCGTCATGATGCCCTCGATGCCGAGGTTGAGGACGCCCGCGCGCTCGCAGATCAACTCGCCCATGGTCGCGAAGATCAGTGGGGACGCTATGCGGATGGCTGCAACCCAGAACGAGGCGGTGAAGAGGATTTCAAGCGCGTCCATGTCACCTCCACCTGATCCGGTAGCGCGTCAGAAGGATCGCGACAACCATCGTCAGAAGCGAGGTGGCGACCATGACGTCCGCTATGTAACTCGGCACCTTGGCCGCACGGCTCATGGCATCGGCGCCGACGAAGATGCCGGCGACGAAGATGGCCGATGCGATGACGCCGAGCGGATTGAGCATGGCAAGCATGGCGACGACGATGCCGCTGTAGCCGTAGCCCGGCGACAGATCGAGCGTCAGGTTGCCCTTGAGCCCCGAGACTTCGGAAAAGCCGGCGAGTGCCGCCAGACCGCCCGAAAGCAACGCCGTCTTCATCATCGTGCGATTGACCAGGATACCGACGAACCGCGCGCCTTCCGGGTTATGGCCGACGGCACGCATTTCGTAGCCGAGAACCGTCTTTTTCATGACGAGCCAGACGAGAACGGCCGAAACGATGGCGATGACGAAGCCATAATGCAGGCGCTTGCCCTGGATGATGCGCGGCAGCTGGGCTTCGGCGATGACCTTCTGCGATTGCGGCCAGCCGAGTCCCATCGAATCCTTGAGCACGCCTTCAAGCAGCATCGACACGAACAGCAGCACGATGAAATTGAGCAGCAGCGTGGTCACCACCTCGTCGACGCCGAAACGGGTCTTCAGCACCGCCGGGCCGAGCAGAAGAGCCGCACCTGCGGCCATGGCAGCGATCATGATCACCGGGATCAGAATGACCGAAGGCAACGGCAGTGCGCCGGTTCCCAGCACCACGGTGACGACGCCACCGATGTAGAGTTGGGCTTCCGCGCCGATGTTCCAGAGTTTGGCCCGAAAGGCGACGGCGACGGCCAGGCCGGTGAAGATCAGCGGCGTCGCGCGGGTCAAGGTTTCCACGAGCGCGAACTGTGAGCCGGCCGCACCCTTGGCCACGAGATAGAAGACGGAGAGGGGCGAGGCGCCAGCGGCAAGCACCAACAGCGATATCAGGAAAAGCGTCGTGGCGATGGCCGCCAGCGGAAACATCAGGGTGACCGCCAGGGACGGTGCCGACTTCGGCTCAAGCCGCATGGTCGCTGTGCTCCCCGCTATGGCCTGCCATCAACTCTCCCAGTTCCCGAATGCTCCGCTCGCCGCGCGAAGACGGCGTCGAAAGGCGTCCCTTGGACATGACGATGATGCGGTCGGACAAGGCCAGGACTTCCTCGAGGTCTTCCGAAATCAGCAATATTGCCGCGCCCCTGTCGCGTGCTTCGAGCAGCATGCGGTGGACATAGGCGACGGCGCCGACATCGAGGCCGCGGGTCGGCTGGCTTGCCAGGATGACCGTCGGGTCTGGGTCAAGGGCCCGCCCGAGGATGAGCTTCTGCATGTTGCCGCCCGAGAGGAGCCGTATCCTTGCCTCGGGCGAGGGACATTTGACCTCGTAGTCGGCGATGAGTTTCTCGGCGAACTGGCGGGATGCCTTCCAGTTCAGGAAGCCCATGCGGCTGAACCGTGGGCTCCTGTAGCGTTCGGCGATGACATTCTCCGTCACGCTCATGTCGCCGATGCTGCCGATGGCGTGGCGGTCTTCCGGAATGCGGGCCACGCCATGGGCGAGGGCTGCGCGGGGTGACCAGTCGGCGACGTCTTGCCCGGCGATGGAGATGCGCCCGCTCGTCGGGCGCCAGATGCCGGCGATGAGGGCAGCAAGGACGGCCTGGCCATTGCCGGCAACGCCGGCAAGCCCGGTGATTTCGCCGGCTGTGAGCGTGAGCGATACGTTATCGAGGCCGGAGCCGTTAAACGGCGTCGTGGAGACGCGTTCGAGCGCCAGCAGCGGTGCACCCGGTTTCACCAGGCTGACCTGCGCCGGCTTGACCTCCTGGCCAACCATGAGGGCCGCCAGTTCCTTGCGATCGGTGGAGCCTGTGTCGCGCTCGCCGACGAGCCGGCCGGAGCGGAGCACCAGCACGCGATCGCTGACCGCCATCACCTCGTGCAATTTGTGCGAGATGAAGATGATCGACAGGCCCTTGGCGACCAGCAGCTTCAGTGTCCGGAACAGCGCGTCGGTTTCGGCGGGTGTCAGAACGGCCGTCGGCTCGTCGAGGATCAGGACGCGGGCGTCACGGTAAAGCGCCTTCAGGATCTCGACGCGCTGGCGTTCGCCGACCGAAAGGGTGGAGACGGTGACTGCGGGATCGACGGCGAGGCGGAAATCGCTGGAGAGTTGCTCTATATGTCGTCGCGCTGCGGTCCGGTCGAGCCGCATGCGCCAGAGGCTCTGCGTGCCAAGCGCGATGTTTTCCTGCACCGTCATGTTGTCGGCAAGGGTAAAATGCTGGTGGACCATGCCGATGCCGGCATCAAGGGCAGCGCGCGGATCTCCGGGCGGAAGAGGTTTGCCAAAGGCCTCCACGGTCCCTTCGTCGGCGACGTAGTGACCGAAGAGAATGTTCATCAGCGTCGTCTTGCCGGCGCCATTCTCGCCGAGAAGCGCTATGACTTCGCCCCGCTTCAACTCGAAGGAAATGGCATCGTTGGCCCTGAGCGGGCCGAAACGCTTGCTGATGCCGGACAGACGAAGGGCAGGGGTGCTTGACACGGCGGTGACCGGAAGTGGCGTTGCGGGAAGGCTCCTTTCCCGTCCAGGGAGGTCATGGTCGCTATCGACGGAGGGAGTTCCTCGCCCGCCACGGCCATCACCGTCCCATGAACGGGAGGACAGGCTAGCTCGACTTCGGCTCGGCGTCGTTGACCTCGACGGTGAAAGAGCCGCCCTTGATCGCCTTTTCCTTCTCCGCGACCTTGGCCTTGACGTCGTCGGGAACCTTTCCGTCGAAGGTGCCGAGAGGTGCGAGCGAACAGCCGCCGTTCTTCATGAAGGAATAGTCGCCGTAGTCGTCCGCCTTGAATGTGCCGGCCTTCACTTCGGCGATCGCCTTGTCGAGCGTCGGTTCGAAGTGCCACAACGCGGAGGCGACAACCGTGTCCGGATAGTCCGCCTGGGTATCGATGACATTGCCGATGGCCAGGATCTTCTTTTCCTTGGCGGCATCGGACACACCGAAACGTTCGGCATACAGGAGGTCTGCACCGCCATCGATCTGGGCGAATGCGGTCTCCTTCGCCTTGGGCGGATCGAACCATGAGCCGATGAAGGCAACCTGGAACTTGGTGTCCGGGGCAACTTCCTTTACGCCTGCCATGAACGCGTTCATCAGCCGGTTGACCTCCGGGATCGGATAACCTCCCACCATGCCGATGTTCTTGGACTTGGTCATTGCCCCGGCGATGAGGCCGGACAGGTAGGATGCGTCCTGGATGTAGTTGTCGAACACCGAGAAGTTGGGCACGGCGGCATCGGGCTTGAAGCTCGAGCCCATCAGGAAGGCGACATCAGGATAGTCCTTGGCGACGGCGCGGGCGGCATCCTCGACGCCGAAGACTTCGCCCAGGATCAGCTTGTTGCCGGCCTCGCAATATTCGCGCATGACGCGTTCGTAGTCGTTGTTGGCTGTGTTTTCGGAGTAGACGTATTCGATATCGCCACGTTCTTTGGCGGCGTTGGCCGCCTTGTGGATACGGCTGACCCATTGCTGCTCGACCGGGACGGTATAAACGGCTGCCACCTTGATCGGGTCCGCAGCCAGCGCACGACCTGGTAGACCCGCCGCAGCCACTGCGGCGGATACGCCGGCAACTTTCATCAGGGTTCTTCTGGAAATGGCGGAATTGAAGGAATTGCTATGCATGAAATTCCCCTCTGATTGATTGCGCGTGTTGGAACGCGTCTTTTTTACCACTTGGTCAATGTAAGTGAAGTTGGGGGTGGCAGCAATTGGGTCCCGCGGAAAGATCACCGCGCTTTCAGGAGATGAAAACAAACAGTGGGAGCGCAATGGCCGTTTGATCGTGAACGCCCGGTGTGAGCCACCCCAAGCGTGGTCGTCATTGGTCGCGTTTGTCGGCGCGCCTACACTCTGGGCGTACATCGATTTATAACTTCGACTATAATGGTCATCTTTGATTTGGTGGCGACGGGTGCGGTGGGTTCTCCGAACCGGGGGCCTTTTCCCTGTGAAGAACGCCTCCGCTCTCCATCGCTAACGTTCAGAGTGATTTCATGGGTGTAGGAAACAACGGTGAGCGGTACCAGATGTACCTCAGGCACCGCACTGATCGAGTGTGCCAAGCCCATTGTCGGATCCAGATAAGACGCGGAAGACATCGTCCAGGAGGCCTACGTGCGGTTCGTTCCGAAGCGAAATGATGCGCCGGCATTGTGCGCAGTCTACCCTTCAACAAGAGATCGCATCTAAACCACCAGGAAGCAGTGCATCCCGCGAGGACGAAGTCCTGTTTAACGAGCGGGTGCGGCGAGCGACGAATGCAATGGACCGCCTCCGGAAAACGCACGGCGGTCTCTGGTGATGTATTGCCGCAGGCCGTGGTGGTCGTCGGCTATGGGGAGGAGTTGGTAACGCCGTGCGACGGTTGCCGACAGAAACTGCGCGAGTCGACTCCCGCGACACCTCCGTTCTGGTCGCGGATCGACATGGTATCAGGCGAACCTTCACTTTGGATGAGCCGCTGCCCTCGAGTTTCGACCCTGACAATTTACCGGACCACCTGGCCTGAACGGGACAGGTTAATGAATAGGCCTCTCTCGAAGACATGGCAGATGATGTTCGAAATCGCGGAAACGAAGCGGACCCGCAGTTTCGTTTCCGCGATCCGCTCGAGCATAGTCTGCGCCGCCTCAAGGGGCGGTTGGCTGGTGGGTCACCACAACTGGCGTGACCCAATCCCCCATCACCTCTTACCCTCCTGCAGCCTTCTCATCGTTTCGAGGTTGTTAAGTGTGGTCTCTGACGTGATGCGTGCGCGTTCCGCAGCAAGTAACTGCTCTTGATCCCGGCGCTGTTGCTGCTGGAGCATGCATTGGGTATATCCCTGCGACCCATAACGCGTACCGAAATCGGAGCATGTGCTCCCGTCCTCATACAAGTTGGCCCGGCGTTGCTCTTCCGCGGACATGCATCCGGTGAGCGTCAGGGCGAGCACGATCACGCCGCCGATCGAGAGCGTCGCCCGAGTGACCGTCTTCATTTCGAACTGGTCCATGTAGTTTTCTCATCCTTGCTTGGTTGTGATTGTCAGTTTAAGGCACACGCTTCCGGCCCCATCCAATTGGCGGCGAACGCCACCGGTAGGCTGCCTGGAAGGCGGCGCCCCACTTGAACGAATGTCTCGGAACGGACGCGTGCGTCCATGTTGATAGGGGTTTGGGGGTCGACGGTCCTCGACCGGCGACATGTCGTCGCCGAAACGTTTCGTCCCGACAGGATCACAGGAAAACCAGGCTGCTGACTGCCCGGACGGCGCAAGTCATCTGTGCAATTGTTTGTCTGAAGCGTAGCGACTTGCTAGCGGCGCCCTGTTCGCTACCGCGGGCTCGCTGCAAGCCAACCGTAATCGGAAATCGCCGCGTCTCCAGACTTCACGTCGTACAGACAAATAAGGTCGACGATTTGTTTGGACTTCCCCTTTCCTATCTTCCCCCTCAGCAGGACGGCAACTTTGTCGACCCGGTCACCAAATATTGCCGGCGTTGACGCTATAGACGCTGCCATTCCTGACTGGTCAGTACATCGTTTATTTGCTTTGGCGAACAATTCGTTCCATGCGGAATCGCTGGATGCGACAGCTATGTGAGTGGTCGACAAGATTGTCGCTACGGCAAGGATCAATCCCTTGAACATAAAAACCTCAGATCTTTAAATATGGATTAGCGAGCACGCGGTGCCGATAGAGCGTCGGCGCGTATGGGTGGGCTTACCGGCTGCTTTGAACACGAACATGCCTCTGGATGCCGATCGTGGCCCTGCCGTCCGTATGATCGTTCTAGGCCGTGTCGTATGGCCTCGGTTTAGACGAGATACGGCATCACATAGATCGCCGAGAAGACCTCGTAGATTGCACCCACGAACAAAGCGAGGATCACGAGTACATAGAGCCTGGCGACGAGGTGGAGCCCGGCCTTCCATGCTTCCCAGCGAGCGCTCAGCCGATAGTGGCTGATTTGCAGAAAAGCTCTGCCGTGAACATAGGCGCCAAAGGCCGCAAGCACATAGGCCTGCCCCTCGATCAGGAGCGTGATCGAGTGCGGAATTAATATTGCATTGTAGGGGCCAATCGGGGCGAACATGATGCCCCATAGCAATGCGCGATGCAGAGTTACGAGAATGCCAACAAATGGAATGATTAGCGAAGGCAGCGTCGTCATGGCGGATGCGACGATAAAGTTGATCGTGAAAGTGAGACCTATAGCAACAGGTAAATTCTTGCTGGCGTAGGCGTCGCCAACCGTCTTGAAAATACCGGGCTGCAGGTACGCCTGATCGATGTCCCCTTTGAAGTGGAGCTGGATTTCAGGAACGAGCAACGTGACGGCCATACTGAACGCAAAAAGGCCGTAGAAGGCGACATTCAAACCTATGAACGCTTTCCTGTGCCTTTTGATAATTGAAAACGCGTCTGCCAACAAAGTCATGCTTTTCCCTTTGATGTGAGACGGACAATGCGCTGCCCGCTGCGACCGGCCTGGGTCCGCTACCCAACGCAACGCGACCGACCGAATCGGTTTGCTACCGACCGTTTTGGTATATAAGCCGTTTCGACGGACGTCAATACGATAGTAAGTCGGCCAACTGGGGCTTGCAGGTCGTTCGCCCTAGGCGTGTGTTAGAAGAAACTGTAGGGTATGGGATTGGCTGCCCTTCCGGGGGGGGGTCCTCGTCGGCGCTCTTCTGCGCCTTTGTCGAAGCCCGGACATATCTGGCGAAATCAGCCGGATTCGATGTCCCGCCGTAACGAAACCCGCTCATGAAGGTGAGCGTCGAACAGCTCAAAACAGTGCGATGCGTCAAGTGCGTAGCTTTGCCGGCTCTCCATGTAGCCAACTGTTGATCGCATAAGTATTGCTGAATTATCGCCGGCCGTTCGTACGCCACGCTCCGTTCACAGCTAGACGTGACCCGAAAGGCGCCGTCACTCAAAGCCGGGACGGCTCTCCTCTTGGTGGCAGGCCTGACGAATACTAAACGACGCTTGGAAAGAGCGGTGCACCCAGTGCTCTGCCAGCAGTTCCCTAGAGCGCCGCAGCGGCAATAAATCGCGCTTTTGAAAGCGCGGGGGGAGGTTGCGTAGCCTGTTTTGTACCTCCAAATTTGACTCCCTTGCTTCAACCAGATAGCGTTTTCCTGATGCCTAGACCTACCAGATCTGAAATTAACGCAGAAATCGTTGATCGCGCCGCGGGCCTGTTCGCCAAGCATGGATTCGAACACACCTCAATTCAGCAAATTGCAGATGCTGTTCGGTACTCCAAGGCAGGGCTGTTGCACCATTACCCAAGCAAGAAGTCGATATATGACGCTGTCATAAAGGCTTTATGCGAGCATACGCAGGCGATTCTGGCGAATGTGGACCATATTGCTGTCGGCGCTGAACGTGATCGAGCGGTAGTCGAAGCCTCCGTCGATTTTGCATTCGATTGTCCAGGCGTATCGGCCCTCGGCAATCGCATCGCCGCGACTGAACATACGGTTGATCCGGTGCTAGGCGAAATCGGTCTCATCTTCTATGCCGCACTCGGCATTGACCTCACGAATCTGGAGCTCGAACGAATTATCCGGGTTACGACCGCATTTAGTGGTCTCAGCGTCACTGCTGTCCAGGCTGCTCAGATTGGGCAAGCGCGGGAATGGCGCGGATACATTATTGACGCGGCGATGGATGCACTAGGCCATGCAAAAAACATGGCCGCAAAGGCAAAATAATCTCGAAAAATCGGAATTGGCCGCGCAGCGCCAACGACATAAATTTCAACGCATTTGTGGCGGCAACCGCGGCGCCGACCGCCGCCCCCGATGATCAAGGCGATTGTCAGTCGAGCAGGGCCTTTGCTCGGGATCGTGCCTTACTTTGGGCTGAAAGGTGATCCGCAGTTGCCGGCCAACTATCAAGATTTTTCGCGACAGCACCTTTTGACATTGTTCGAAGACAATGCCTATCGCCTCGCCGCAATCTCCAGTCTTCGATGACTTGTCGGGCGAGTTCGCCCTTCAGGTTTGCGGTTTGGCGGGCAAGGGGTCAATGTCTCATGACGTCAGCGCCATTGGCTGTACGACCCAGAGACAGGAGAAGCCGTTCTTTGGAAATAACGCTGACGTAACCAACGGAAAATCAGCTTCGAAAACGCGAAGACAGGTCGCGCCCCCCGGCTCGGCTTCGGGACGCTGAGCGGTCCGTGCGTCTTGACAGTTCATAAATTGGCTGCAATGTAATAACTAACTAGTTACATACTAAATGCAGACCGCCATATCGACTTGCGTGAATGGATCGTTCAGGGAGGAACCTATGAAAATCTTTGGAGTACAACATATCGGCTTCACCGTGTCTGACCTGGAAGAGGCCGTCGGCTTCTTTGAGGCGGTGTTCGGTGCGGTGACATGCCTGGAAACTGGTCCCATCGATGTGGACGACACTTTCATGCAGAAGCGCCTTGGTGTGCCTGCGGGCCGACGGATCGAGAACATCAAGGTCCTGCGCGTCGGCAACGGCACCAACTTGGAGATCTTTCAATATTCCGGGGAAGGCGACAACGGCGATCCGCTCAAGCGCAACAGTCAGCCGGGCGGCTTTCATCTGGCCTTCGAGGTTGACGATTGCGATGCAGCGGCAACGCGCTTGCGGGCGGCAGGTGTCGAGGTGCTCGAAGGACCGACCTATGTCGATAACGGCGCCATGGAGGGGCTGACATGGCTGTATCTGAAAGCGCCATGGGGGCAGTTCCTCGAGATCGTCAGCATGCGGGGTCCACTTGGCTATGAACGAGCAGGCGGACCGACGCAATGGTCGCCGGTGACCGGTCGTTGACACGCATCCTTGCGGTTTGATCGGCCAGGTCCAACCTCTAAGCTATTCATCAAGCCAACAATATTCATTGCCTCGAACTCGGCCTTCTTCGTCGGTCGGAAAGGACCTTCATGCCTAATGAAATCGTCATCGCCGCAAAGCAGGCCTTTGAGCTGGCGTCCTATGAGGACCTGCCGTTGAAGCCCGGTGAAGTTCGCGGACGAACGCTCTACACCCTTGTCAGTCAGGGGACTGAACTGGGCTGGGCTAACGGCGATGCTTTTCCCATACGCCCGGGTTATGCCGCAGTCTTCAGGGTTGATGAGGTTGCTCAGGATGTCGTCGGTATACGGCCCGGCGAACTGCGGTTTGCGATGGGCGCTCATCGCGCCACTCAAACGCATCTCGCCAGATACACCTTGCCACTGCCGGCTGATCTGGAACCCGGAACTGCGACGCTCGCACGTCTGATGGGCGTGTCGATGACAACGCTGATGACGACGAAGGCCCGCGCCGGCGACCGCGTCGTCATAACGGGCGCCGGCCCGGTCGGTTTTATCGCGGCGCATCTGTTCAAAATCGGCGGCTACCGCGTGACCGTCGTCGATCCCGACGAGCTGAGGCGGGCTCAGCTGGAACAAAGCGGCCTATCCGACTGCCGGGAGCGGATGCCTCTCGAAGACGATGCCTTTGCCGGCAAGGTTGCGCTGGTTGTGGATTGTTCAGGCCACGAAAATGCGGTGCTCGAGGGCTGCCGCCTCGTGCGCAGGCTCGGCGAGGTCGTCATGGTCGGCGTTCCTTGGCGCAAGTGGACGGATGCGTCCGCTCATGAACTGATGAATGCCGTCTTCTTCAATCTCGCCACCTTGCGCTCCGGCTGGGAGTGGGAGATTCCGATCCAGTCGCGTGGCTTTCAATGGGAGGAACTTCTCGAAGGCTACAACAACGCCCCCCATTCCGTGTTCAGCGGTTTCTCGCTTGCGCTCGATTGGCTGGCTCAGTCCCGGATCCCGCTTAACGGTCTGATACGGCGGTTCGTGCCGAACGATCCCTCAGCGCTCTATTCGGATATCGCGGCCAAGCGCATCGAGGAGCCGTTCATCGTTCTCGATTGGGCTCGTCTCGAGGAGGACAAATAGTGGAACATCCTCACCAGAAAGAAGAACTGGTCGTCTCCACCCAGGTGCTGGCTGCAAACGCTGCTTTGCGCCTTGTCGGTCATGTGATTGCGCACGCCACGGCAAATGCTTGGCGGGTGGCCGTTTGCGTGGTCGATACTCAAGGCGTGACACTCGCGGCGGCGCGAATGGATGAGGTGGCACCGCCGATCCTCGACTTCGCGATGGACAAAGCCTTCACCGCGGCAACGATGCGGCGTACGACGGAAGCGTTCTTCGAGCGGATGGACAACAGCCCTTCGTTGCGGCTGGGTCTGGCCAATCGGTCGCGGCTGCTGGTCTGGGGCGGAGGCCTGCCAATCCTGCACCGCGATGGCATCGTCGGTGCGATCGGCGTATCCGGTGCGCGCGACGTCGAAGATATCGAATGCGCCCGTCACGCACTTGAACGTGAGGGGCTGTCTTTCGAGATCTAGGCGCAAACCAGCCGCATGATCGTCTCGATATTGAACCGGAGGCGCTCGTCGACCGCCTCCTTCGCCATCAGGTCACGTTCAAACACGATCGAGCCGGTGAACCGGTTGGTCAGGTAATAGTAGCCGATTGCCGCGATGGTAATGTTCAACTGCACCGGATCAATTCCGTTGCGAAAGACGCCTTCAGAGGCGCCTCGTTCCAGCAACACTTCCACCATGTTGACGAACTTGCGGCTGGCCGTTTTGATCACCACCGATTTTTTCAGGTGCTTGGCGCGATGCAGGTTCTCGCTGTTGACCAGAGTGATGAATTCGGGGTTTTTCAGATAGTATTCCCAAGTGAAGCGAACGAGCTTTTCCAGAGCTGCCTTTGGCTCCAAGTCATCCAGATTAAGCTTCTGTTCGGCCGTGCGTATGTCGATATAGGCGTCTTCCAGGACGGTCTGGAACAGACCCTCCTTGCTTTCGAAATAATGATAGATCATCCGCTTGTTGGCCTTGGCCTTCTCGGCGATCACGTCGACACGGGCACCGCCTAAGCCATTCTTGGCGAACTCTTTTTTGGCAGCGTCGAGAATGCGTGCCTTGGTCGCTTCCGCATCGCGGATGCGCGGTTTGCGGCCCGGCTTTTCGGTCGGTTCGTTGATCATGCTCAAGGCCATTCCTCCGGCGCACTCGCGGCTCATGTTGAGGCAGTCATACACGTGAGCGTGCGTATCCGTCAAAGTGGTCAGTCGAAAATCGTGAAAGCTGCAACCGCGAAAGGCACTTGACTCCGCCCTCATTAACGAAGTAACTAGTTAGTGCGTTAAGTGGGCGTGGGAGAGCTGAGGAGGCTCGGCCCCGAAGGCGTGATCGCCTTTGTTGCCCTCTGAAAAACCCGCCGGATGCGGGGGACGTAAAACGTGGATTTGGGAGGAACACCATGTCGACCTTTATCAAGGACTTTATCGAGCGCGAGACGCTTAGCCGCCGCAACTTCATCCTGGCGGCTGCCGCCGGCGTTGGGGCCATGACGGTTCCCGCCATTATCGGGCGCAGTGGTGCTCATGCCGCCCTGACCGATCCCGCTATTGCATGGAGCTATCGCGATCGCGCCTCCGCCTATTGGAACTCGGTCATCTCGGGTGCCGAGGCATTTGTCGAAACGATCGGCAAGCCGAAAGGCGCGCTTGTCAGCCTGATCAACGAAGGCTCGTCAGAGAAGTCTCTGGCCGACATCAAGGCGTTCCTTGCCAAGAACAACGGCAACTGCGCGATCGCCTGCGACGCCAACGACAGCCCGAATGCAAGGCCGGTGGTGGAGGCGGTGTCTGCCGCCGGTGGTTACATCTCGACAATCTGGAACAAGACAGACGATCTGCATCCCTGGGACTTCGGCGATAATTACGTCTCCCACATGACCTGGTCGGACGAGAAGCCGGCGGAAGAAACCGCTCGCATCCTGTTCGAGGCAATGGGCGGAGAGGGCGGCGTGGTTCACCTTGGCGGCATCGCCGCCAACAACCCCGCGGTCGAGAGGCTCAACGGCCTTAAGAACGCCCTGAAGGATTATCCAAAGATCGAACTGCTCGATGCGCAGCCGGCCGACTGGGACACGCAGAAGGGCGCCGAACTCATGGCATCGTTCCTGACCCGCCACGGCGACAAGATCAAAGGCGTGCACTGCGCCAATGACAACATCGCCTATGGCGTGATCGAGGCTCTGCGGGCCGAAGGCATCGAAGGCATGCCGATCGTCGCTTACGACGGCAATCTCGAGGCAGTGCAGATGGTCCTGGAGGGTCAGCTCCTGGCGACTGTCTTTACCAATCCGCATTGGGGCGGCGGCGTCACGGCGGCGCTCGCTTATCACGCGGCAATCGGCAGCTTCAAACCTTCGGAAGAGCCGAAGGAGCACCGTGAATTCTACGGGCCGACGATCCTCGTCACCGCCAAGGATGCGGCGGAATTCAAGGCAAAGTATCTCGATTCCGTTCCGGCTTACGACTGGAAGGACTTCTGGGGGCCGTCCAACGGCCAGATCCAGTACTGAGCCATCTCACCTGATGGAGGCGGCCGCGTCGCCGCATCCGCCTCCATTTCATTCATCACAGACCGGGCGAAGGGGTGCCTAACGTGACACGTCGCATATCGCGCGAAACCTTGATCAAATGGGCGCCGTTGCTGGTGCTGATCGCGCTGGTGATCTTTTTCACCGCCCTCAATCCGACCTTCTTCTCGGTCCGCAATTTTGCCCGTATCGCTATCGCGGCGGCGCCGGCGCTGATGGTCGCCGTCGGAGTGACATTCATCATCATCATGGGATCGATCGACCTTTCCATGGAAGGAGCAATCTCGCTCACGGCGGTCGTGTTCGCGTTCGCCTTTGCGAAGTTCGGCGGCACGCTGATGAGCGCCGGTTGGCTGGCCATTCCGCTTATCCTTATGGTCGGCGGGCTGATCGGGCTCGTCAACGGGCTCGTTCACGTCAAGCTGCGAATACCCTCCTTCATGGCCAGCCTTGCGATGGGCTTCGTGGGCACTGGCGCTGCAATCCTCCTGACGGGCGGCGATATCGTGAAGGTGAGCGACGCAACGTTTCGGGGACTCTTGACCGTGCGTTGGTTCGGTTTCCCGATCATGGTCTACATCGCCGGATTCTTCCTGCTCGTTGCCTGGTTCATACAGGCCCACACCACACTCGGCCGCAACTTTTATGCCGTCGGTGGCGGCGAGGAACTGGCGCACGCATCCGGTCTCAACGTCAACCGCGTGCGTGTAACAGGTTTCGCGCTTGCCGGCGTCTTTTACGCACTTGCCGCGATCCTGGTCGTGGCGCGCATCGGTCAGGCCGAGTCCGTGACCGGCTCGAACTTTATGTTCATCTCGATCACCTCGGTCGTTGTGGGTGGCGTAGCGCTCTGGGGCGGGATCGGCGGCGTCTGGAACGCGCTCGTCGGCGTGCTGATCGTCGGTGTCATCAACAATGGAATGGTCGTCGTCGGTTTGCCCGATTTTCTCCAGGACGGGGTTCTCGGACTGCTCGTCATTCTTGCCGTCGTGCTGTCGACCGACCGCAAGATGGTTTCCTTCGTGAAGTGAGGCAGGGCCATGTACGAACTGAAAGCCGTCGATAAGAAATTCCCCGGTGTTCACGCACTCAAGGCAATCGATTTTCACATCAAGCGCGGTGAGATCGTCGGGCTGGTCGGCGAGAATGGCGCGGGCAAATCCACATTGATGAAGGTGATCTACGGGGCCTACCAACCCGATGGCGGGCACATCCTGATCAATGGCCAGACCGTGCGCTTTGCCAATCCGCGCCAGGCCATGGAGAAGGGCATTGGCATGGTCTTTCAGGAGCAGTCGCTGATTGCCAACCTGACGGTGATGGAGAACATCTTCCTTGGTTATGAACAGCAGTTTGTAAGGTTCGGCGTCATCAACTGGAAGGCGATGGCCACGGCCGCCAAGGCGCAACTCGCCAAGGTCAAACTCGATATCGATCCCGCGACCATTACCTCGAAGCTATCCTTCGCCCAGCGCCAGCTTGTCGAGCTTGCCAAGGTTCTCACCCTCGAAGAACGCGTTGACGGTGATCTGGTCATCCTTCTCGATGAACCGACTTCGGTTCTGTCCAAGGAAGAGGTGCAACTGCTCTTTAAGCTGGTCCGCGAGCTGGTCACGCGCGCGTCCTTCATTTTCGTCTCCCACCGCATGGACGAGGTTATGGAGCTATCGGACCGTATCTACGTGATGAAGGACGGCCATGTCGTCGATGTCGTCGAACGCGGTGCCGCCCAGACCGAGGCGATCCAGCACAAGATGGTCGGCCGCAATGTCGACAAGGAATACTATCGTGAACAGCTGCAGAAACCCTACGACCGCTCGAAAGTTCTGGTCGAGATGGATGGGGTGGGACTGCCCGGACGCACGAAGGACATCTCCTTAAAACTGCATGCAGGCGAAGTCTTGTGCCTGGTGGGAACGGAGGGGTCGGGGCGCGAGGCGATCCTGCGCATGATCTACGGAATGCTCACCCCAACCCAGGGAAATCTCCAGATCAAGGGTGGCAAGGTGAAGATTTTCTCGCCCCGCCACGCAGTGAGCCAAGGCGTCGGCTACGTCCCTCGCGAGCGCAAGATCGAGGGCATCGTCGCCGGCATGAACGTTTACGAGAACATGACACTCTCGCAAATGAACAAGCATTCTCGCGCCGGCGTGCTGCGGATATCGGAAGAACGCGCGCTTGCTCGCGACTGGATCAAGAAGCTTTCGATCAAGGCGCATTCCGAATTCGCCGATTGCGGAAACCTGTCCGGCGGCAACCAGCAGAAGGTCGTTCTAGCCAAGTGGCGATCGGCGGGATCGGACATCATGCTGCTCGATCACCCGACCCGCGGCCTGGATATCGGAGCCAAGGAAGATGTCTACGACATGATCCGCGAAATGAGCGGTGCCGGTGTCGGCATCGTCCTGGTCGCAGACACCCTGGAGGAGGCCATCGGGCTGTCTCACACGATCGTCGTCGTAAAGGACGGCCGCATTCAGAAGAACTTCGATTGCGTGCCGGGGGCAAAGCCCTCGCTATACGATCTCCTGCATTACATGATCTGAGGGAAACATGGACATTCAGCGTCTCAAACCGCATCTTCCCTGGATAACGCTGCTGGTGCTCGTCGCCCTGGTCGGCGTTACCCACCCGGGCTTCCTGAAGCCAACCAATCTCATGAGCTTGGCGGGTGATATCGTGCCGCTTTTCATCATGGCGCTCGGACTGACCTTTGCCATCTATATCGGCGGAATAGATCTGTCCGCCCAGTCGATGGCGAACATGGTGACTGTCATTGCATCGGTCTACCTTGCCTCAATGGGCGCTTGGGTCGCTGTCGCCTGCGTTGCCGCCGGCTTCCTGCTGGGCACATTGTCGGGGTATGTGACGACGCGGCTCTATGTTCCGTCGTTCATCTCCACCCTTGCGGTCGGCGGTGTAGCGTTCTCGGTCGCGCAATGGCTTTCCGGGCAGCGCGCCCTCAACATGGATGCGACCCAGCGAAACGAGACCTTCGGATGGATGATCGGTCGCACCTGGGGGGTCCCGAACGAGCTTTTGATCTCGGCCGTACTGCTTTGCATCTGCCTGTTCATCGAACGCCGCACGACGCTCGGCCGCGCGCTGAAAGCAGTCGGCGCCGGCGAACTCGCGGCTGCGGCCTCCGGGCTCAACGTGGCACGCTACAAGATCCTTGCCTTTGCAATATCAGGGGCGCTGGCGGCGATTGCCGGACTGCTCTTTGCCGTCAAGCTTTCAGGCGGTGCCCCGACGATTGCGAACGGTTTCCTGCTGCCGGCAATCGTTGCGGTTTTGGTCGGTGGTACGCCCCTGACGGGCGGTGTCGGAGGAGTTCTCAACACGGTCATCGGAACGCTCATTGTCGCCGTTATCCGTGCCTCTATGCTCTATTTCGAGATCGACGCGACACAGCAGCAGATGGTTTTTGGCATCGTGCTGATTGTCGCGATCGCACTCACGATCGATCGCGCCAAGCTGCGCACCGTGAAATAGGAGGCGGTGATGGGCAAGATGCAAGCCGCCATTCTGGTCGAACCAGGTCGTTTCGAGATCATGGCGGTCGATGTTCCGTCGATTGGCCCCGACGATGCGCTTATCCGTGTGACGCGAACGGGCATATGCGGAACCGACGTCCATATCTTCAACGGCCATTATGCTGCCGACCGCCTGCCGCTCGTGCCAGGCCATGAGTTCTGCGGCACTGTCGCCGACCTGGGCGCAAGCGTACGCCATCTGCAGCATGGCATGCGCGTGGTCGTGGACATCAATATCGGCTGCGGCACCTGCTATTGGTGCCGCCGCAACGAGGTCCTCAACTGCGCCGAGGTTGTCCAGGTCGGCATCGGTCGCGATGGCGCCTTCGCCGAATACGTCGCCGTCCCGGCGCGTCTGGTCATCCCGGTTCCAGACACCGTGCCCGATGCCGTTCTTGCCTTGACAGAGCCGGTTGCATGCGTCGTGCGCGCGGCGCGCAAGGCGCAGGCGACATTCGGGCAATCGGTCGTCGTTTTCGGGGCAGGCCCGGTCGGCAATCTGCACGTTCAGATGATGCGTCTGGTGGGCGCTGCTCCGATCATCGTCGCAGACCTGTCGCCCGACCGTTGTCGTATGGCGCTGGAGGCGGGAGCGGATGCGGCCGTGTCGGATCCCGCCACGCTCAAGGCAACGGTTCTGGCCATGACCGACGGTCGAGGCGCCGATATCGTCATTGAAAGCGTTGGAAGCAAGGCTCTTTATGGCCAGGCGTTCGACCTCGCCCGCCGCGGCGGCCATGTCGCCTTTTTCGGCATCACCGCTCCGGGCGAAACGGTGCCGGTCGATATCCTGAAGACCGTGCTGGAAGAGCGCGGTCTGAAGGGGTCGGTCGCCGGCATGGGCGAGGATATGCACGACGCGTTGACGCTGCTTGCTCACCGGCGGTTCGAAACGAAGGATTTCACCGGCGCCGATTATCCGTTGGAGCGGATCCAGGAGGCTTTCGATACGCTTGCCGATCGGCCCCATCACCTCAAGACCCAGATTATGATGGCGTGATCGCGCAGGCGTTGCTAGATCGCGCATAACCGTTCAGTTACTAATCCGTCGCCTGATGGATACGGAATCTCAGAGTGGAGGCATCCCATGGACCAAGTCAAAAACTACCTTCTCCCGCCAAAGGCCCCGCGTGAATTCGGCTTCTTCGTGGACGGGCGGTGGCATGAGGGTCGCGAACAGTTCGAGCGCCTGTCGCCCGGCCATGGTGTAGCCGTCACGCGCACTGTGAAATGCACTCCCGAAGACCTGAACGCAGCCGTTGCTGCGGCTCGTCGGGCTTTCGAGGATCGGCGTTGGTCCGGCCTTTCCGGTGCGGCCCGCGGTGCCGTGCTGCTGCGGGTTGCCGAGATCCTGCGCCGGCGCCGAGATGAGATCGCCTACTTCGAAACATTGGAGAATGGCAAGCCGATCGCCCAGGCCCGCGGAGAGATCGATCATTGCATCGCCTGCTTCGAAGTCGGCGCGGGTGCCGCGCGTCTCTTGCACGGTGACAGTTACAATTCGCTCGGCGACGGTCTGTTCGGTATGGTTCTTCGCGAGCCGATCGGGGTGGTCGGGCTCATTACCCCGTGGAACTTTCCGTTCCTCATCCTTTGCGAGCGCGTGCCCTTCATTCTTGCGTCAGGGTGCACGATGGTGGTCAAGCCTTCCGAGGTGACGTCCGCGACCACGCTCATCCTTGCCGAGGTGCTTGCCGAGGCGGGACTGCCTGATGGCGTCTACAACGTCATTACCGGCTCGGGCCGCACCATCGGCCAGGCTCTGACGGAACACCCTGATGTGGACATGCTGTCCTTCACCGGCTCCACCGCGGTCGGGCGCTCGTGCGTTCACGCGGCCGCAGACAGCAACTTCAAGAAGCTCGGGCTGGAACTCGGCGGCAAGAACCCGATCATCGTTTTTGCGGATTCGGATCTCGAAGATGCGGCCGACGGGGCGGCATTCGGCATCAGCTTCAACACGGGGCAGTGCTGCGTCTCGTCGTCGCGGCTCATCGTCGAACGCTCCGTGGCTGCGGAATTCGAAAAGCTCCTCGCCGAAAAGATGGCGCGGATACGCGTCGGCGACCCGCTCGATGAGGCGACCCAGGTCGGAGCGATCACCACCGAACAGCAGAACACGACCATTCTGGATTATATCGCCAAGGGCAAGGCGGAGGGCGCACAGCTCGTGACCGGTGGTCAGGCCATCGATCTCGGCAAGGGCCAATACATCTCGCCGACGCTGTTTACCGGCGTTTCCCCTGATATGGCGATCGCGCGCGACGAGATCTTCGGGCCTGTCCTCTGCTCAATGTCGTTCGACACGATCGAACAGGCGATCGAGTTGGCCAACGACACAGTCTATGGTCTTGCCGCCAGCGTATGGACCAAGAACATCGACAAGGCGTTAACGGTGACCCGCCGCGTTCGCGCTGGTCGTTTCTGGGTCAACACGATCATGGCGGGCGGGCCGGAAATGCCGTTGGGCGGCTTCAAGCAGTCCGGCTGGGGTCGCGAGGCCGGCACCTATGGCGTGGAGGAGTACACCCAGGTCAAATCCGTTCACGTCGAGATCGGCAAACGTTCGCACTGGATCGCATGATGGTGCAAGGATTCGACTATGTGATCGTTGGAGGTGGCTCCTCGGGCTGCGTGCTTGCTGCCCGCCTTTCGGAAAATCCCGCAATAAGGGTGTGCCTCATCGAGGCCGGCGGTCGTGACAGTCATCCGCTGATCCATATGCCTGTCGGCTTTGCAAAGATGACCTCAGGTCCAATGACCTGGGGTCTGACCACGGCGCCGCAGAAACACGCCAACAACCGGGAAATCCCCTATGCCCAGGCAAAAGTGCTCGGTGGCGGGTCATCCATCAATGCCGAGGTGTTCACCCGCGGCCATCCGAGCGACTACGATCGCTGGGTCGAAGAGGGGGCGGAAGGCTGGGGCTTCAAGGATATCCAGAAGTACTTCCTTCGTTCTGAGGGCAACACCATTCTATCTGGACAATGGCACGGAACCGACGGGCCGCTCGGCGTCTCCAACATCGCCAATCCGCAGCCATTGACGCGGGCTTTCGTTCAAAGCTGCCAGGAGTTCGGGATTCCGTACAATCCGGATTTCAACGGCCCAGTTCAGGAGGGCACGGGCGTCTACCAGACAACGACGCGCAACAGCCGGCGTTGTTCGGCGGCCGTCGGATATCTGCATCCGGCCCTCAAGCGGAAGAATCTAACACTGATTACCGGCGCGTTGGTGCTTCGGGTCGTTTTCGAAGGGCGCCGCGCCGTGGGCGTGGAATACATGGCGGGCGGTGCGCCCAACATCGTTCGCGCCGACAGTGAAGTCATCGTGACCTCCGGCGCTATTGGAACGCCCAAATTGATGATGCTTTCCGGCGTCGGTCCAGCAACGGCCCTGCGCGGCCATGGTATCGACGTGGTCCAGGATATGCCCGGCGTCGGGGAGAACCTGCACGATCATTTCGGCGTCGATATCGTTGCCGAACTTAAGGGGCACGACAGTCTCGACAAGTACAACAGGCCACATTGGATGCTTTGGGCCGGCCTGGAATATGCGATGTTCAAGTCCGGGCCGGTTGCATCGAATGTCGTTGAAGGCGGCGCGTTCTGGTACGCGGACAAGGCCAGTCCCTATCCCGATCTTCAGTTCCATTTTCTGGCAGGCGCTGGCGCGGAAGCCGGCGTGCCGAGTGTTCCCAAGGGTGCCTCCGGAATTACGCTTAATTCGTACACCGTGCGCCCGAAATCGCGCGGCTCGGTTGCCTTGCGCTCCGCTGACCCGCGTGCTCTTCCGATCGTGGACCCCAATTTCCTCGGCGACCCAGATGACCTACGGATCTCCGTAGAAGGCATCAGGATCAGTCGGGAAATCTTCGCTCAGCCTTCGCTGCAGAAGTACATCAAGACCGTGCGTTTTCCAGACCAGAACGTGCGCACCACCGCCGATTTCGAGGCCTATGCACGTCAGTACGGGCGCACGTCCTACCATCCAACCTGTACCTGCAAGATGGGACGAGACGAGATGTCGGTCGTGGATGCCAAGCTGCGTGTTCACGGCCTCGATGGCCTGCGAATCTGCGACAGTTCGGTCATGCCGAGCCTTGTCGGCTCCAACACGAACGCGGCCTCGATCATGATCGGCGAAAAGGCCTCCGACCTGATCCGCGGTAACGCTTGAGGCAACGTTCATGCGAGCGGAAAGGCGGCCTTGCGGCCGCCCTTCCGTTAGTCCCATTCAGGAACCCAAGGCAACATGCCCGGGGTGATGATGCGATACCCGGTATGTGTCATGGAATCGATCCGATCCATATCGATCGAGGACAGCGTAAAGTCCATGATCTCGAAATTCGCCCGGATATTCGCCGGCTTGGTGGACATCGTGTTGAGCGGCACGCCTTTCTGCAGGATCCACCGCAAAGCCACCTGTGCTGCGGATTTTCCATAGGTCGCGCCGATTTCCCCGAAGACCGCGTGCTTGAAGACCTCGCCGCGGGCAACCGAAGCGTAGGACGAGAGCGGAATTCCCGTCTCGGTCGCGGCAGCCAGAAGCGCCCGCTGATCAAGCAGCGGATGAAACTCCACCTGGTTGGTCACGAGCGGGACGTCCGAAATCGCTTGGGCCTCGCGCATCATTCGGGCGGTGTAGTTGGAGACGCCAATATTGCGCGCCATCCCGGCGGCATGCGCCTTTTCCAGTAGGCGCAACGACGGTGCGACATCACCGCCGACCGGCGGCCAATGCAGAAGCAGGACATCCAGCTGGTCGATCTTCAGCGCCTTCAGGCTTTTTTCCACCGAGGGCAGGAACTGAGCCTCGGCGTAGTTGTCGGGATGGACCTTGGACGTGATGCAGAGTTCGTTACGCGCAACACCGCTCTCGAGCAGCGCCTCTCCCGTGTCGGCCTCATTGCCGTACATCTGTGCGGTGTCGAATGCCCTGTAGCCAACCTCCAGCGCGGTCTCGATCGCGGCTTTCAATTCGCCTGCCTTCAGCGGAAAGGTGCCGAAGCCCCGTTGATGGCATTTCTCAAAATAGATGTTCATCGCTCCTCCTTCGCGTTTTGCGGCTTTCCACCGTAGTGGGTCACACAAATTGCCCTTGCCTGCCTCTTGCTGCCGTGTTTAATGTATAACTGGTTAGTTACTTAGCGCAACGAAAAAAGGAGTGTTCAGCAATGTCGAAGGTGAAAACCGCAGCGGAAGCCGCCGGCTTGGTCAAGGACGGCGCCGTGCTTGCGGTTAACTCTTCGTCGGGGCTTTGCTGCCCCGATGCCGTGCTCAAGGCGCTCGGCGAGCGGTTCGAGCAGGAAGGGCATCCCAGGGGATTGACGTCCGTTCACCCCATCGCTGCCGGCGACTTCTTCGGCACCAAAGGTGTCGATCACATTGCAAGGCCCGGCATGCTCTCCAGGATCATTGGAGGATCCTACCCGTCCGGGCCGAGCAATGCTGAACCTCCGCTGATCTGGCAGATGATCTTGAAGGAGGAGGTCGCTGCCTGGAACGTCCCTTCAGGTATTGTCTTCGACATGTTGCGCGAGGGGGCGGCCAAGCGGCCGGGCGTGTTGACGAAGGTCGGAATGGAGACATTTGTCGATCCGGATCAGGAAGGCTGCGCGATGAACGCGACCGCTCGTGCCGCGCCGATGGTAAGCCGTGTGGAATTTGCCGGCGAGGAGTGGCTGCACTTTCCGGCAATCCATCCCGATGTCGCCATCATCCGGGCGACGACGGCCGATGAGAATGGCAATCTGACATTCGAGCAGGAGGGTGCGACCCTCGGTGCGATGGAGATGGCTCTTGCGGCGAGAAATTCCGGCGGACTGGTAATCGCCCAGGTGCGCAGGGTCGCCGCGACAGGGACGCTGCGGCCACACGACGTTCGCGTGCCCGGCATCCTAGTCGACGTCATCGTCGAGGCTCCCGACCAGTTGCAAACGACGGCGACCCCGCACGACCCCGCGATATCAGGTGAACTGTTTCGTCCCTTGCACACGTTCCGAACTCCTGCTCTGGACGTAGGCAAGGTTATTGCGCGTCGCGTCGCACAGGAACTGCAAGCCGGTTGGGCGGTCAATATAGGATTCGGCATCTCGGCCAACGTGCCACGCGTCCTCATCGAGGAGGGACATCACGGCAAGATCACCTGGGTGATCGAACAGGGCGCTGTCGGCGGCGTTCCACTGCTCGACTTCAAGTTCGGCTGTGCCGCCAATGCCGAAGCCTTCGTCGCATCACCGCACCAGTTCTGCTATTTCCAGGCCGGCGGTTTTGACTGCTCGCTGCTTTCCTTCCTCGAAATCGACGCCGAGGGCTCGGTGAACGTCAGCCGCCTTGCCGCCACACCGCACCGCACGGCCGGCGCTGGCGGTTTTGTCGACATCACGGCACGCGCAAAGAAGATCGTCTTCTCCGGAAACTTCAACGCCGGCGCCAAGATGCGTCTCGAAGATGGGCGCCTGATTATCGACAAGGAGGGACGGGTCTCCAAGATTGTGCCGAAGGTCGATCAGGTCAGCTTTTCGGGCAAACGGGCCCGTGCGCAGAGCCAGGATATCACATATGTTACCGAACGTTGCGTCATGCGGCTGGAGGCGGATGGGCTGGTTATCACCGAGATCGCGCCCGGCATCGACCTGCAGCGGGATATCCTGGATCAGGCGACGACGCCGCTGCGCGTCTCCGAAATGGTCAAGACGATGGACGATGCGCTGTTTCGCGCCCCGGTGATGGGGATGTCGCTGTGATCGATCCTCGCCTTGACCTTGTTATTTCCGGGGATATCGCCTGGCTGACAATCAGGCGGCCGGACAAGCTGAACGCGTTCGATGCCGACATGGTCGATGCCCTGATAACGGTCTGTCGCGCAATAGAGCGATCCGCTGCGAAGGTCGCGATCCTGACGGGGGAGGGATCGCGATCATTCTGCGCAGGCGGCGACATCGATGCGTGGAGCAGAGAGCCACCAAAGGCGTTCGCCCGTCATTGGGTGCGCGATGGTCACGCTGCCTTTGACGCGCTCACGCGCCTTTCTATACCGCTGATCGCGGTCCTGAACGGGCATACGCTCGGTGGCGGCCTGGAACTGGCTGCCTGTGCCGATCTGCGGGTAGCCGAAACCCATGTCCGCATCGGTCAACCGGAGCCGGGTCTGGGCATCATCCCCGGCTGGTCAGGCACGCAGCGTGTGGCGCGCCGCTTCGGCGCCCAGATCGTGCGGCGGATGGCGCTCTTCGGTGAGGTCTATACGGCGCAAGAGGCACTTGGGCTCGGCCTGGTCGATCAGGTGGTTGCGACTGGCGAGGGCCTGGCCGCGGCCGAGAAAGCGGCTGCACGGGTGATCGGTCGCTCGGCTCGTGCGGTCGAACTGACCAAGATGCTGATCAACGCGGCCGAAGGCGAGGAAGTCGAGCGGGTCGTCGAGAGCTTTGCTGGCGAGATCGCCGCAGGTTCCGAGGAACTTCAGGAGGGCCTGACGGCATTTCGAGAGAAGCGTCCGGCGCGCTTTGCGCAAAAGCTGCAGCCTTGATTGCCGCAGCCGGGTCTTGTTGGTCGGCGGCGCTCTTTATCGAAAACTATAAATGCGGGACCGATGAACGCCATGGATGGGATTTATGACCCCTGAGGACCGGAAACTCCTGAGTGATCTGTTCAAGGTCGCCGTGAAGGCGGCCGATCCGGAAACGGCGCTTCGCGCGTATCTTCCTTCACGCCCGCGCGGTCGCACGATCGTCATCGGTGCTGGCAAGGGAGCGGCACAATTGGCCGCGGCATTCGAGCGTCTGTGGGATGCGCCAGTGGAAGGGGTCGTCGTCACGCGATACGGCTACGGCGTGCCATGTGAGCGGATCCGCGTCGTCGAAGCCGCTCATCCGGTCCCCGACCTTGCTGGCCTCGAAGCCGCACGCCTGCTTTTCCAGGCGGTTGAAGGGCTGACGGCAGACGATCTTGTCGTTGCCCTTGTCTGTGGCGGCGGATCGGCGCTCCTTCCATGCCCGCCAGGTGGCTTGACGCTCGAGGACGAATCGGCGCTGCACCGGGCCATGCTTGCTAGTGGCGCGCCGATTTCGGTGATGAACGCCATCCGCAAGCAGGTCTCGGGCATAAAGGGGGGCCGGCTTGCCGCCGCCTGCCATCCGGCGAAGGTCGTCAGTCTGGTGGTCTCCGACGTGCCGGGCGATGACCCGGCGCAGGTTGCGTCAGGGCCGACGATACCCGATGCCACTGGCCGCGCGCACGCTCGCGCGATGACGGACGCCTGGCGCATCCCCATCCCGCCTAAGGTTGCCGATTGGCTTGCCGGCGACAAGGGGCTTGCGCCGTCGCCGCACGACCCTGTTTTCGCGGGGCATGAGGTGCATGTAATCGCCTCAGCACGGCTCTCGCTCGAGGCCGCGGCGATGCATGCGCAGGCCAACGGGATCCCGGCGGTCATCCTGTCGGACGCAATCGAGGGTGAGGCGCGGGACGTGGCGCTGGTCCACGCAGCGATCGCGCGCGAGGTTGCCCTGCGCGACAGGCCCTTTGCCCGACCGGTGCTGATCCTGTCCGGTGGTGAAACGACGGTTACGCTTCGCGGCAACGGAAAGGGTGGACGCAACACCGAATTCCTCCTGTCCCTTGTGATTGCTGCTGACGGTGTTCCTTTCACGGCTATCGCCGGTGACACCGATGGTATTGACGGCTCCGAGGACAATGCCGGTGCATTCGCCGATGGACAGAGTGCGGGTCGGCTGCGCGCGCTCGGCCTCGATCCTGTCGCCATGCTTTCCGCCAATGACGCCTGGACGGCGTTTGACCGTCTGGGGGACCTATTCGTGCCTGGCCCGACCGGGACGAACGTCAACGATTTCCGTGCCATCCTGATCAGGTGAGCCCGGAGGCTTTGCAACGCCGCTCCACCCTGCGTCCGGTACCGACGCAAATTGCAGAAGAGGCTGGGCGGAGCCGGCCTCTTCTGCAAGCGTATCGTACTAGTCGGCTGCCGGCGTCGGCGCATCCTCGCGCAATAGCCCCTTGGCCTTCAGATCGATCCAGAAGGCGGCAGGAATGGGATGAGAAAACCAGGCGAGGTTCTGGTTCAACTGCTCAACCGTCCGCGTGCCGGCCATGAATGCTGGCACGGCTGGGTGCGCGACCACGAACTGCAGCGCAGCTGCAGCGAGCGGCACGTTATGGTCCCTGCAGACAGCCTCGATCCTTCCGACCTTGTTGAGGATGTCCGCCGAGGCGGGCGCATAGTTATACTTTGCTCCCTCTTTTGCCCCAGTCGCCAGAATGCCTGAATTGAATCCCCCGCCAACGATCACTGCGGCACCTCGCTCCTCGCATAGGGGCAGGAACGTATCGAGCGCATCTTGTTCGAGAAGCGTGTAGCGGCCGGCGAGAAGGAAACAGTCGAAATCCCTCTGTTTCAGAGCTTCGTGGCAGACCTCCCATTCGTTGACGCCGACTCCGATCGCCTTGACCGCTCCCTCGTCTCTCAGCCGCTCAAGGGCTCGCCACGCTCCGTCCATCGCTTGGCTGAAGACCTCCGGCTGATCCTTGCCGCGTGTGAAGACATCGATGTCATGGATGAAGCAGATGTCCATCCTTTCAAGCCCCATGCGCTGAAGGCTGTCCTCGAAGGCCCGCATCGTGCCGTCGTAGCTGTAGTCGAAATCCATCGTAAAGGGAGCGGCGTCAACCCAGGGCGCGAAGTCGATCGTCTCGCGCCTTGCCGGCTTCAGCCGGCGACCGACCTTGGAGGAAAGAACGAAGTCGCCCCTGTTCTTCCAACGCAGGCTGTGACCCGTGCGCAGTTCTGCAAGCCCATGACCGTACATCGGTGCGGTATCGTAAAACCGCACGCCGGAGTTCCACGCAGTGTCGAACATTGCCTCGGCTGTAGGTTCGTCGATCGGGCGAAAGATGTTGCCAAGCGGCGCTGTTCCGAAGCCGAATGTGGTCACCTCTATATCGACGCGGCCGAGTTTGCGCCTTTTGCTGGGGTTCATGCTTATCCTCCTCAAGTAACTATCTGGTGAATTGTAGGCATGCCAGGAAGGCGGCGCAAGCAGGATGATGGCACCAAGAGAATTTTTCTGACTTGACGGCCATGAGGTTGTAGCAGTATGTAACTAGATAGTTACTAAAATTGGGATGGAGATCATGTATCTGACCGAAACACAGGACCAGGTGCGCGAAATGGCGCGCGCCTTTGCCGATGAAGTCATCCGGCCGATGGCAGAGCAGCTTGATCGGGAGGAGCGCTTCCCGGCCGACCTCTATGATGAGATGGGCAAGCTCGGACTGTTTGGGGTTGGTGTTCCCGAGGCGCTCGGCGGGCCAGGTTTCGACACCTTGACCTATGCCGTGGTGATGGAGGAGCTCAGCCGCGGCTATGCTTCGGTCGCCGACCAATGCGGCCTGATCGAGCTCATCTCCACACTGTTGGTGCGCCACGGGACGCCGAACCAGCAGAAGATGCTGCCCGCCGTCTTGAGCATGCGAACGAAAGTCGCCTATTGCATCACCGAACCGGAGGCCGGTACGGATGTTTCAGGCATTCGCACCACGGCGACGCGCGAAGGCGAAGGCTGGCGACTGAACGGCGGCAAGATCTGGATCCACAATGCGCCGGTCGCAGACGTCGGCTTCGTGCTCGCGAGAACCGACAAGGAAGCGGGCAATCGCGGCATGTCGATCTTCATCGTCGATCTGCACGCGGCTGGCGTCGAGAGGGGACCGAAGGAACACAAGATGGGTCAGCGGGCAAGCCAGGTCGGCGCGTTGACGTTCACGGATGTGCGTCTTCCGGCAGATGCGCTGCTGGGCGAACCAGGCCGTGGTTTCCACATGATGATGTCCGTTCTCGACAAGGGGCGTGTCGGCATCGCAGCGCTGGCGGTCGGCATTGCGCAAGCCGGCCTGGAGGCTGCCGTCGACTACGCCGGTACCCGCAAACAGTTCGGCAAGTCCATCTCCGACTTCCAGGGCGTCCAGTGGCTTTTGGCCGACATGGCAAAGGATATCGAAGCAGCGCGGCTTTTGGTTCATTCGGCCGCATCCAAGATCGACGCCGGCGCGGACGCGACAAAGGCGTGCTCTATTGCCAAATGTTTCGCGGGCGACATGGCCGTTCAGCGCACGGCAGACGCCGTTCAGGTATTTGGCGGATCGGGCTATATCCGTGGTTTCGAAGTCGAGCGCCTCTATCGCGATGCGAAGATCACCCAGATCTATGAGGGCACCAATCAGATCCAGCGCATGATCATTGCACGCGAACTTCTGAAAAAGGGAGCACGGGCATGACGGCGGCCGATATGCGCCCGGTAGCACTGGTGACCGGCTCGTCGCGCGGTATCGGTCTGGCAGCGGCGGAGGCATTGGCGAAGGAGGGGTTCGCAGTGGCCGTCAACGGTCGCGGCGATGATCGCGAACTTGCGGCGGCGGTTGCTCGCGTCGCCGTTCACGGCAATCCCGTGATGGCTGCCTCCTTCGACGTCACCGACATTGCGGCCCACGAGAAGATTCTGGGAAATATCGAGGCCCAACTCGGACCTTTGACGACTCTCGTCAACAACGCGGGCGTCGGGGTCCTGCAGCGGGGCGACCTGCTTGATGTAACGGAGGCGAGTTGGGATCGCTGCCTCGACGTCAATGCGAAAGCCATGTTCTTCCTCAGTCAGGCCTTTGCGCGCCGATTATTGTCTCGTCAGCGGTCCGGCCTGTTTCACTCGATCGTCAACGTGACATCGTCGAACGCAGTCGCAGTCGCCGTTCAACGTTCGGAGTATTGCGCCTCGAAATCTGCAGCGGCGATGATCTCCAAGGCCCTCGCCGTAAGGCTCGGCCCTGAAAATGTCGCCGTTTATGACGTGCAGCCCGGACTGATCGCCACCGACATGACGGCACCAGTCATCGACGCCTATCGTGAGCGAGCCGAGAAGGGCCTGACACTGTTTCCGCGCCTTGGCCAGCCCGAAGACATGGGTGCGATCATCGCATCGCTCGCGACCGGCAAGTTTCCCTACACAACTGGACAGGTGATTTCGGCCGACGCCGGGATGCTGGTCCCCCGCTTCTGAGGTCCATCATGAAGATAGCGCTTCCCGATACGAACGGCAGGCTGACCGACTATTCGCTGACAGGCCGACCGATCGCACAGGCCGTGCTCGGCGAAAATCCTGCCCGGGTTGTCTATTCCGCCGCTCATGTGGTCGCCGATCCCTTCACCGCCAATGACCCGTCGGGACGCGCGACCATCGACTGGGAAAAAACCATGGCATTTCGCCGATATCTCGCCGGTCTTGGCCTTGGGATCGCTGAAGCCATGGACACCGCCCAACGAGGAATGGGGTTAGACTGGCCAGGCGCACTGGAATTGATCCGCCGCACGAAGGCCGAAATACCGGACGCCCTTGTTGCAAATGGTTGCGGCACAGATCATCTGGATCAGGCAACGTCCTATACGCTTGATGATGTCAGGCGGGCCTATCTCGACCAGCTCGAGGCCATCCAGAAGGTCGGCGGCCGGGTCATCCTGATGGCATCGCGAGCATTGGTGAAGGCGGCCAAGACACCCGACGACTATGTCAAAGTCTATTCCGACGTGCTCGCCGCCTGCGACCAGCCCGTCATCCTTCATTGGCTTGGCGAGATGTTCGACCCGCAGCTAGCCGGCTACTGGGGATCGAAGGATTTCAAGCAGGCGATGCCGATAGCGCTTGCCGTCATCAAGGAGAACGCCTCGAAGGTCGACGGCATCAAGATTTCGCTTCTCGACAAGCAGAAGGAGATCGACATGCGCCGGCTCCTGCCGACCGGCGTGAAGATGTATACCGGCGACGACTTCAATTACCCGGAATTGATCGAGGGTGACGCCGAGGGCTTTTCGCATGCGCTGCTGGGCATATTCGATCCGCTCGCACCCGCGGCGGCATTTGCGGTGAAGAGCCTTGGCGACGGCGACACGTCCGCGTTTCGAGCCACGCTGGATCCGACAGTGCCACTGGCGAGGCTGATCTTCCGTGCGCCGACGCAGTACTACAAGACAGGCGTCGTGTTTCTCGCCTGGCTCAACGGCTTCCAGGACCACTTCGTCATGCTGAACGGTGCGCAGGCGATGCGGCCCCTGCCTTACTTTGCCGAGGTTTTCCGGCTGGCAGATGCATGCGGCCTGCTGCGCGAGCCCGAATTGGCCGTCAACCGGATGAAGCAGCTGCTCGCATTGTACGGAGTCTGAGATGAGGGACTTTTCCAATGACCACAGGGCGTTGGCTCTCAACACGGCAAGCCTCGGCCACAATCTCGAAGGGTCCGGCGCGGGATGGTCTGCGGAGCGGATCATTGACGCCTGCGCCGAGCGCGGTCTCGGCGCGGTCGTCTTCTGGCGCCGCGAAATAGGATCGCGAGCGTTCCAGATCGGAGAGCGGGTCCGTGCTGCCGGCATGACGGTCGCGGGTCTCTGCAGAACGCCCTTTCTCGTCGGCTCGCAGGCGAGTGATGCGCGCGCGGTCATGGATGATTTCAAGGCCTCGATCGACATGGCGGCGGCTCTGCGCGCCAATGTCTTGACTATCGTCGTCGGCGGCGTCGAGCCGGGGACCAAGGGTGTCGAGGACAGTCTCAAGATCGTCGCTGACCGTGTCGCGGAGGCCGCACCCTATGCCGCGGCACGCGATGTCAAACTGGCGCTCGAGCCACTCAATCCGGTCTATGCCGGGAACCGCTCCTGCCTGACGACGCTTCGTGACGCCGTCGATCTTTGCGACTTGATTGCCGCGCCGAACATCGGCGTCGCGGTCGATGTCTATCATGTCTGGTGGGACACGGACGTTGCCGCTCAATTGCAGCGGGCGGGCGCCGACCGCATCTTCGGCTTTCACCTCTGCGATTGGCTTGCCGACACCACCGACGTGCTTCTCGACCGCGGGATGATGGGTGACGGAGTTGCCGACCTCAAGGCACTTCGCAACGCGGTGGAAGGGGCAGGCTATTCGGGTCCTTGCGAGGTGGAGATTTTCTCGGCGAACAATTGGTGGAAGCGCGAACCCGGCGAGGTGCTCGACGTCATGGTCGAGCGCTTCCGCACTGTCTGCTGATGACCGGAGAGAATGCCATGAAAATACTTGTGACGGTTAAGCGGGTGGTTGACTACAACGTCAAGATCCGGGTGAAGGCTGACGGCTCGGGTGTCGAGCTTGCCAATGTGAAGATGTCGATGAACCCGTTCGACGAGATCTCGGTGGAAGAGGCGCTGCGGCTGAAGGAAGCCGGCAAGGCCGACGAGGTCGTGGTCGTCTCGGTCGGTCCGGCCAAGGCCGAGGAGACGCTGCGGACGGCGCTCGCCATGGGTGCCGACCGGGCGATCCTGGTCGAGACCGACGACCAGGTCGAGCCGCTCACTGTCGCCAAGATCGTCAAGGGTGTGGCAGACGCCGAGCAGCCGGGGCTGATCATCGTCGGCAAGCAGGCGATTGATGACGACAGCAACCAGACCGGCCAGATGCTGTCGGCGCTGTTGGGCTGGGCCCAGGGCACCTTTGCCTCCAAGGTCGAGATCGGTGACGGCAAGGCGCCAGAGGGTACAGCAAGGGTGACGCGCGAAGTAGACGG
The DNA here is from genome assembly GCF_900103045.1 of Ensifer sp. YR511. NCBI lineage: Bacteria > Pseudomonadati > Pseudomonadota > Alphaproteobacteria > Hyphomicrobiales > Rhizobiaceae > Ensifer > Ensifer sp. YR511. The sequence goes on along the minus strand of NZ_FNGR01000024.1, from coordinate 67,064 downwards.
CGGCCTGCAGACGATCGACATCAAGCTGCCGGCGGTGGTGACCACCGACCTGCGTCTGAACGAGCCGCGCTACGCCTCGCTGCCCAACATCATGAAGGCGAAGAAGAAGCCGCTCGACAAGAAGAGCCCTGCCGATTTCGGCGTCGACACGACGGCGCGGCTGAAGGTGCTGAAGACCGAGGAGCCGGAAGGCCGCAAGGCCGGCATCAAGGTCAAGTCGGTGGCAGAGCTGGTCGAGAAGCTTAAAGTCGAAGCCGGCGTATTGTAAGTTCAGGAAAGGGAGATTTCATCATGGCTATTCTGCTTCTGGCTGATCACGACGGCAGCCACCTTTCCGACCAGACCGCAAAGACGCTGACGGCGGCCACCAAGATTGGCGGCGACGTGCATGTGCTGGTCGCCGGTGCCGGCGCCAAGGCGGCAGCCGACCAGGCAGCCAGGCTTTCCGGCGTCGCCAAGGTGCTGGTGGCCGAGGATGCAAGCCTTGCCAACAATCTGGCCGAGCCCTTGGCAGCCCTCATTGTTTCGCTGGCCGGCAGCTACGACACCATCCTTGCCGCCGCCACCTCGGTCGGCAAGAACGTGCTGCCGCGGGTTGCAGCGCTTCTGGATGTCGTCCAGGTCTCGGAAATCACCGAAGTTGTCTCTTCCGACACCTTCAAACGGCCGATCTATGCCGGCAACGCCATCCAGACGGTGCAGACGAGCGAAGCCAAGAAGGTCATCACCGTGCGCACCGCCTCGTTCGCCTCGGCCTCCGAAGGCGGCTCTGCCTCGGTCGAAACGATCGCGGCAGCCGCCAATCCGGGTCTGTCGACCTTCGTTGCCGACGCGCTGTCGTCGTCGGATCGCCCGGAACTGACCTCGGCCAAGATCATCATCTCGGGCGGCCGTGCACTTGGTTCGGCGGAGAAGTTCAAGGAAGTGATCCTTCCGGTTGCCGACAAGCTCGGTGCTGCCGTCGGCGCATCGCGCGCCGCGGTCGACGCCGGCTACGCCCCGAACGACTGGCAGGTCGGCCAGACCGGCAAGGTGGTGGCGCCCGATCTCTACATCGCCTGCGGCATCTCCGGTGCGATCCAGCACCTGGCGGGCATGAAGGATTCGAAAGTCATCGTCGCCATCAACAAGGACGAGGAGGCACCGATCTTCCAGGTCGCCGACTACGGCCTCGTCGCAGACCTGTTCGAAGCCCTGCCCGAGCTCGAAAAGGCGCTGTGAGCAAGGACATGAGTGAGCACCAAGACCTACCCGAGCGCGAGAGCATGGAGTTCGACGTGGTGATCGTCGGCGCAGGGCCCGCGGGTCTTTCAGCCGCGATCCGGTTGAAGCAGATCAATCCCGAGCTTTCCGTGGTGGTTCTGGAAAAGGGCGCCGAAGTCGGCGCGCATATCCTGTCGGGCGCCGTCGTCGATCCCATCGGCATCGACCGGCTTTTGCCAGGCTGGCGCGACGAGGCGGATCATCCGTTCAAGACAGAAGTCAAGGACGATCATTTCCTGCTGCTCGGCCCCGCGGGCTCGATCCGCCTGCCGAACTTCGCCATGCCGCCCTTGATGAACAATCACGGCAACTACATCGTCTCGCTCGGCAATGTCTGTCGCTGGCTTGCCGGCCATGCCGAAGCGCTCGGCGTCGAGATCTATCCGGGCTTTGCCGCAACCGAAGTGCTCTATAACGACGAAGGCGCTGTGATCGGTGTCGCCACCGGCGACATGGGCATCGAGCGGAACGGCGAACCGGGCCCGAACTTCGCCCGCGGGATGTCGCTCCTCGGCAAATACACGCTGATCGGCGAGGGCGTGCGCGGCTCGCTCGCCAAGCAGCTGATCTCGAAATTCGATCTCTCCAAAGACCGCGACGTTCCGAAATTCGGCATCGGCCTCAAGGAGCTCTGGCAGGTCAAGCCGGAGAACCACAAGCCGGGTCTGGTGCAGCATTCGTTCGGCTGGCCGCTCGGCATGAAGACGGGCGGCGGCTCGTTCCTCTACCATCTCGAGGACAACATGGTCGCCGTCGGTTTCGTCGTGCACCTCAACTACAAGAACCCCTATCTCTTCCCGTTCGAGGAGTTCCAGCGCTTCAAGACCCATCCGGCCATCCGCAGCACCTTCGAGGGCGGCAAGCGGCTGTCCTACGGCGCCCGCGCCATCACCGAGGGTGGCTACCAGTCGGTGCCGAAGCTGTCGTTCCCCGGTGGCGCACTGATCGGCTGTTCGGCCGGCCTCGTCAACGTGCCGCGCATCAAGGGCAGCCACAATGCGGTGCTGTCGGGCATGCTGGCGGCCGACAAGCTGGCGGAAGCGATCGCATCCGGTCGGGCCAACGACGAGCCGGTCGAGATCGAGAACGAATGGCGCCAGACCGACATCGGCAAGGATCTGAAGCGCGTCAGGAACGTCAAGCCGCTGTGGTCGAAGTTCGGTACGGCGCTCGGCGTGGCGCTCGGCGGCTTGGACATGTGGACCAACCAGCTGTTCGGCTTCTCGTTCTTCGGGACGATGAAACACGGCAAGACCGACGCGCAGAGCCTCGAACCGGCAGCTCAACACCAGAAGATCGACTATCCCAAGCCCGACGGCGTTCTGACCTTCGATCGGCTGTCCTCGGTGTTCCTGTCGAACACCAACCACGAGGAAGACCAGCCGATCCACCTGCAGGTGAAGAACCCGGAGCTGCAGCGCACGTCGGAACTCGACGTCTTTGCCGGTCCGTCGACGCGCTACTGTCCCGCCGGGGTCTATGAATGGGTGGAGAAGGACGGCAAGCCGGTCTTCGTCATCAACGCGCAGAACTGCGTGCACTGCAAGACCTGCGACATCAAGGATCCGAACCAGAACATCAACTGGGTGCCGCCGCAGGGCGGCGAGGGGCCGGTCTATCCAAACATGTGAGGTTCGAAAGGCGGGCCGCACGGAACTGCGTTAAATAAGGGAGGCCCTTACTCTCGAATCAGAGGCGGGACCGTCTTGTGGTTTCGAGGCGGATTGGATAGCGTCGCCTCAAATTCAGGAGAAGGCCTATGATTGCCCTTGTGTTGCTTCCGGAATCGCTGGCCGCAGCGGTGAGCGGAATGGCGTTCGTGTCCTCGGACATAGGCTAACACGCGTTCACTGTTCGGCTTGAACACCTGTTTGGTTATCAGAAAGCCGAAAATGCTCATTGAAGCGATTGCAGATGATTTCAATGCGATACCTGGCGGTATCGTACGACCTGGCCTTCATCTTGCGCCTGACACCGTGATCGCACCACCGGATGTGCTGGACATGCTGCGAGACCTCGCCGACGACATCCGGCAACTGTTCGCGCCGTCGGCGTGGTGGATCGTGAACGGAAGCGAAGTCGTTGGTCTTTGCTCCGTAATCCGCGCTCCCCATGACGGGGACGTGCACATCGGCTACGGCGTCGCACCAACCCATCAGGGGCGGGGCTTGGCCACCATGGCTGTCGGCCAAATTCTCGCCTGGGCGCGGCAGGATCCACGGGTCACGCAGATCTCGGCGGAGTCTGGCCTAGAGAACATCGCGTCACAGCGTGTGCTCGAACGAAACGGCTTCTTGCGTGTCGGAGAACGCCTCGATGCCGATGACGGACCGGTCATCTGCTGGCGTGTGGTCGTGGCGTAAAACTGACGGCCGACGCTTCAGGGCGAAATCACCCTGGAGCGTCGGTTACGTCACCTGAGTATTCGCAGATCGAGCCTCATGCACATCTCTGCCGCAGCGGCTCGCGCGGCCGCTGCCGTTGCGACCGCAAGGGGATCGCCCTTATACGTAAAGTACCTTAGAGCCGAACTCCGAGGTTGCGTCGAAATTCGTCGTCCCAATTCGTTCGCTTTCCCCGGAAAGCTTGGATGTGCCCTGCAAATCCTCATTCTGCTTGGTGTCGGCGTTGGTGCTTTGGGTTTGGGTTTGGGCTGCGATAGCCTTCTGAATTTTGGCTTCCAGTTCAGTTATTGTTTTACGGATCGCCGCTTTCTTTGATTCATCATCGGCCCTCGAGAGCTCTTCGTTTTTCGCTGCGAGATCTTGCTTGAGCTTTGACAACTCGTCTGCCGGTGTTGTCAGCGTAGCCTTGGCTTGAGCGGTGGCGGTGATGGCGGTGATAGTCATTGAGCATACTCCCGTTCATTCATACGATACATTACATGTAATCTACATGCGTAAAGATGCTCTTAAACATGGTGTCCAAAGTCGGAAATGTACGGCAACGCATGGTGGAACGATGAATGGCTGTGCGCTTCCTCGTCCAGCCGTAACGCTAGCTTGCGCAAGCGGGCGTGATCGAGGTCGAAGCCAATTACGCAGCAGTCGTGGGTTTGTTGGTTGACTGCATAGGAATGATGCGTCCAAGCAATCTAATGGTTGCCTCTTTCATCTCGTCGATAACCACATAAACGGCCGGAACAACAACAAGACTGAGGACGGTGGACGTTATTAGCCCGCCAATGACGACCAGTCCCATTGGCTGCCGAAAGCTAGCATCACCTCCGCTCAATCCCAATACGATTGGGACCATGCCGCCAATCATCGCGACCGTCGTCATCAGAATTGGCCGTGCGCGTTTGTGACAAGCGTCCAGTAGCGCCTCGGTTCTGTTCAAGCCATCGCGCTTGCGCGTGGATGCAAACTCCACCAGCAAGATGGAGTTCTTGGTGACGATGCCGATCAACATCAGCGCGCCGATCGCGGTCGCCATCGAGAAGCTGGTTCCCGTGACCACAAGGGGGACCAATCCTCCGACAATCGCAAGCGGCACCGGTGACAAGATGGTGACGGGTTGGAGGAAGTCGTGAAACAGCAACGCCAGAACCGCGTAGATGAACGCTATACCGACCAGGATTGCGAAGACAAAGCCGTCAAACATCGACTCCATACGTTCCAGTTCGCCCTCGTGGACGAGGCGAACGTCGTTCGGAATGTTTTGCATTGCAGACAGTAATTGAACCTGTGCCATGACTGAGCTAACGGTCTGATCGTTGAGTTCGACGCTGATAGTTATGTTTCGTTCGCGGTCAATTCGCGTAATCTTTGCGGGGCCGCTCGAAAGCCGAATGTCCGAAATAGAGCCCAAGCTCACACTTCCGGTTGCCGCCGAAATTCGCAAAGTGGAAAGCAGGCTTTGGTCCGACAGGGATCGTTTATCGAGACGTACTCTTATTGGCAGCTGGCGTTCTTCCAAGTCGAGCTTCGATTGAGCTGCAGCATAGTCCCCGTAGCTGGCGATACGAGCAACGCGCGCGATCTGCGTCGCCGTCACTCCAATTTGAGTGGCATATGGCAATGGTCTGATCTGAACCTCTGGGACCTCCAGCGACGCCGAGGACGTAACAGCTCCGATGTTGCGTAGGCCTCTTATCTGTTGCTCGAGGTTTCGCGCGACGCTGCTCAGCGAATGTTGGTTTTCACTCGTTAGCACGATGTCGAGTTTTTTGCCGTCTCCTTCGGCGCCAACGAGAACTCTGGCACCCGGTAGCTTGTCCAACGCCGATCGGATCTCATTTTCGATTTGCGTTTGCGAGCGAGTGCGGTCCGCGATCGGCAAGAGGTCGACCGTCAAAACAGCGCCGCTGGGATCCAGCCTCATGGCCGCATCCGGTCCCTGACCGTCAATGGAGGATCCCACCAGTGCCAAAACGGATGTTACCTCAGGAGTTTGGGAGATTATCTGTTGGGCGCGATTCGCCACTTCGGCTGTCTTGTGCAACGTGCTTCCCGGCTGAAGCGTGATTTGAACAGACGTTTGCCCGACGTCCGCCGCGGGCACGAAGGCGCTGTCCAACAGAGGGACCAGGCTGATACTGCCGACAACCACGGCAATGGCCGCAAAGATCGTCTTGCGGCTGTGGAAGATGCAAATTCGGACAAGGCGAAGATAGGTCCGCATCCATCGGCCATCGCTCAACGTTCCGCGCATTTTGGGCTTCATCAGCCTTGCCGCGAGCATAGGTGTAAGCAATCTGGCAACCACGAGAGACGTCAATACGGCCGCAGATGCGGTGAGGCCAAACTGCCTGAAGACGATGCCCGGAACGTCACCCATGAAGGCTGTTGGTAGAAACACGGCGACGAGTGTAAATGTAGTGGCTGTAACCGCGAGGCCAATTTCCTGGGTTGCATGGATGGTCGCAGTTGCTGCATCTGTGCCCGCCTCAAGGTGACGGTCGATGTTCTCAACTTCGACAATCGCATCGTCAACCAGGATGCCGACAACGAGGGACAAAGCCAGTAGGGAAATGGCGTTCAAGCTGAAACCCAAATAGTCCATCACGATGAAAGTCGGCAGAATGGACAAAGGCATTGCTATTGCCGAAATGATGGTCGCCCGTACGTCACGTAGAGACAGCCATACAATGACCACCGCAATCGCGATCCCTTCGTAAAGCATCTGCATTGACACGCCGTATTCATCAAGCGTTGGCGCTAACGTTGAACTTGCCTCCACAATGGATACATCCGCATGCTTGGCTGCAAGATTGGCCACGATCGATCGGGCGCCTTCAGCGACCCGCACATCCGAAAAACCGTTCAAGCGCTTAATCTGAACGGCTATGACGGATCTCCCATCCTGGAACGCGAGAGAACTGCGATCCGCGCTCGCATCTGTAACCTTTGCGATCTCCCCGAGCCGCGCGGCGCCCATCCCGTTCAACGGGATCGTCAGATTTGAGAGCTGGTCAAGCTGGTTGATCTGGGAGACGACGCGGATGGATTGTTGCGCATCCCTTGTCTCGAGTTTTCCACCGGGGGCATTGACTTGCATCGCGCCAATACGATCAGCGACCTCGCTGGCGGTCAGTTGGAGGGCGGCAAGTCTTGCCGGGTCGAGTTCTACCAGAACCTCGCGTTCGAGCCCTCCAATTCTCGTGATTGTCCCGATGCCCCTGACCGATCGCAGTGCCTTTGCCATCTCGTTGTCGACAAACCATGACAGCTCCATCTCATCGAGGTCGTCGGAGCTGACGGCCAGAGTTAGAAGCGCCGTGCTCTGGACTGTGGATCGCGCAATCACTGGATCTTGTATATTGGGAGGCAAGTCAGCGCGCACTGCCTCAACGGCGTTTCGTACCTCCTCCAGAGCAATTTGCGGATTGATGTTTATGTCGAATTCGACGGAGATCGATACCGAGCCATCCGTGATCGTCGTGCGTATGTGACTGACACCATTGAGGGTCGCCACGCGATCCTCAAGTTTGCGCGCCATCTCGGTCTCAAGTTGCTGCGGCGATGCCCCTTCGAGTTGGACGTCAATCGAAATGACGGGCAGATCGAGATCAGGGAAACTTTGGACAGCCAGTCGACTGAAGCTGAAAAGCCCGAATGCACACAGGAACGAAAAAAGGAGGACGACGGCGACGGGATTTTTTACGGCCCAAGCAGAGACGTTCATTTCCCGCTCCGCTTCTTGTCCAAGACGAACACGCTTGCGCCATCGAAGAGAAATGCTCCCCCTGTCTGGACGATCTGCGCATGCAGATCGATGGGTGACGTAATTTCTATCAACTCATCCGATTGCCGGCCCGTGGTGACGCTGATCTGCTTCACCTTCGAACCATCAACCACCGCATAGACCGTTCCCACGCCACCACGCATGACCACCGCACTGTGCGGCAGCGCCAATGCCTCTTCGGTTTCAAGATGGATTTTGCCCGTCGCAAAAGCACCTGATCGCAGATCCGCCGAAGAAAGAGCGACGTTTACAACTCCCCGGCCCGTCGCGCGGTCGATGACGGGTGAAACGCTCCTCACCCTGCCCAGGATAGGAGGTTCTCCCATCACATCGATTTTGACCTGCTGTTGAGGCTCAATCTTCGCAAGATCACCGACGGGCACCTCAGCGCGCCATTCCAATCGCTGGTGCCGGATCAATCGGAATAGCTCATCTCCCACTGCGGGGAGCGCTCCGAGGGTAGCGGATTTCGACGAAATTACACCGTCATCTGGTGCCAAGATGACGGTCCTGTCAATGTTGAGTTGTTCGGCAGCGAGCGACGCTCGTTCAGCTGCCAGGCTTGCCGTCGCTATTTTTTCTTCTATCTGCGCGGTTTGCAGCGCCTTCTGCGATTGCGCATCCGGTGCCCTGACGCTGAGTAGCCTCGAACGCTCTGCATTTGCCGCAGCTTGCTCAAGCCGAGCTTGGGCGCCATCGACAGCTGCCAACTTCCTCAATTTTTCAACATTCAGTGGTTCCGCAGAGAGGGTCGCAAGCACCTGACCTTTCCTTACGACGTCGCCTACGTCTGCCTCAATCGTCTCAATCTTTGCCCCGTCAATGTCGGATGACACGAGCGCCTCGCTCCATGGTGCGATCCAACCACCTGCCTCGATGGTCTTTGGCCATATGATCGGCACGGGAGAGACGACTTCGACGGCCAGCGCCGGCTTTTGATCGAGAGTTGTCACGTCCTGAAAGGAATGAGTTGCTGTCGGAACGAGCGCGAAGGAGGCGCTCACGAGTGTGAGATTAACTATCGACCAGTAGCTCGCCATGGCATGCGTCCTATCTTGATGCATTGTATGGTATCGATACGATGTATCGCGATGGCTGCTGTATTGTCAATTGCCGGAGGTTGCTCTAAAAAGCCGTGTATGGAAAAAAACCCTTCTCCGCTCGACCTTTGGGACAGACCCGAACCCGTTGCCAAACCGACACCGGTTCCTCTCTCTAGGAAAATGATCATCGACAGCGCCATCAAGCTCGCAGATAGCTGCGGATTGGATGCGGTCTCGTTGCGGGCTGTTGCCGGGAACCTGAAAGCAGGGCCTATGCGCCTTTACGGCTTCTTCCATTCAAAGGAAGAGATTCTCGATATGATGGTCGACGCGGTCTATGCGGAAATCATTTTGGGCGAGGGGGTGCTTGACGATTGGAGAGAGGCCTGCAAGCATTTCTCCGCGCGTTTACGGGAGGCTTCCGTTCAACACCCCTGGTTTCCTTCACTGCTTGGCGGGCGGCCGCACCAAGGCCCGAACGCCTTGAAATATCTCGAGAACTCGCTCGCGGCAATGCAGCGCTCGGGTGACTTTCGCAGCATTGACGATGTCTTGCTCGCCGTGCGGACGGTGAATGCCTATGTCCTTGGGTTCATCCAGAGCGAGGCCGCCGAGCGGCGCCAGGAATCGGCGACGGGTCTGACGAAGGAGGAGTGGCGAGATAGGACGCATCCCTATCTCCTGAAGAGGCTTGCAACCGGGCAATTCCCGACGATCGAACGGGTGGTGAACGATGCTCGTCACGAAGTAATCGACGGAGGATTCGAAGCAGGGCTTTCTGCCGTCCTGATGGGCATCGAACAGAGTTTTACACATTCGGCAGCAGCGGATGTTAAGCGGAAATAATCTGCTCTTCTGGTCGCTTATCGGAATGACGATAATTGCTGGAGGATTGGTTTACACCTTGACGTTCCGCGGGCAGTCCTGGGTTGGACCTGTCTCCTTCCTGGCGATGGCCTTTCCAGTTGCCTTGCTTGAACGGTCCCGACGAAGCAGTCGTTGCGCGAGCGATGGAGCACATTCTCGTCACACAGAATTATCTCGCTGGGCGTGCAGCAGTCGAACAACCTCCCATGGCACGGATGCTCAATCGAATGGCAAAGGAAGGACTTGTATCCAGGGAGCCGGATCCGTTGGATGGCCGCGCACCCTTGCTCAGCCTTACCGAAAAGGTTCGCTCAAAACGTTCGGCGATCTTCAATGAAATGGCACTCGGCAACCAGTTTGCAAGTCGCGGCTTGAGCGAAGACCAAGTCGAAGTAATGCTGCAACGCCTGGTTCGGATCAACCGCAACTTCGCTGACGCCCACGTCATTCCCCCCATCCCTTGATGCGCGGACCGACGAGGGACGTTGATTGCGGGGCGTCGCATCCCTCCATCAGCCGCAGCGGCCTGCGCCCGCCGGTCGGCCATTGCTCCCGGCCTTTGGCCGGTTGCTCATAGCTGAACCTCCTGGGGCAAGCTTGTAACCAGTCATGGCGCGCGAACGTCCTTGGACCACTTTCTCTGCTGGTGCTTATGAGAACGACGAGGTTCAGATTGTTCCTGGTGATGGCGAGGTCGAGGTCGGAGAGGCGGAGCGCCAATTCCAGATCTGCCAAGATCAACGGGCACCCTGTCCATAGACTGCCAGATCGGATGTGACGTAGTGCGACCTACAGATAAGGACCGCAAAGACGCACTACTTAGGATGACTTCTTCAAGCTCGCCGGCGGTGCATATGGTCGAGCATACCCGCTGGGGCGTCTGCGGAGAACAAGTCTGCGAAGCCGGCGGCGGCCTGATCGGCGGCGCGGGCTGCGCGATTCAGCATGATCGTCTCATATTGCTGGACAGCCATCAGCCAATCGGGTGCATAAACTAAACATTCGGCCAGATTGGCGGCATCCAGCATGGCCAGATTTACGCCGACGCCCACTGGCGGCATCACATGAGCAGCATCGCCAACGAGCGTGAGGCCCGGCCGATACGTCCAACGAAGGCCTGGAGGAAGCGCGACGATCGGGCGGATGGCCGCTATCGCGTAGGCGTCGGAAATCAGCCCCAAAAGCGTGTCGGACCAGCCCTCGAACCGCTTCAAGAGCCCGCCCTTGGTCATCCCGGCGAGTGCGACATCCGGTCGCTGCGTTTCGTCCGGCGAAACGGGAATAGCGGCATAAACACGAACATGCCCTCCGCCATTTCGCTGGGCAACAAGGCCCAGTCCTGCGTGCACAGCGAACATCGTCCCGCGACCGACCATGCGCGCGAGCGCTGGGTGCCGCACATCGATCTCGTCAATCCATAGTTCAACGAAAGTCGTACCGGTGTAGACGGGCTGGACGTCCGTGAGAGCCGGACGCACGCGAGACCAGGCTCCATCGGCGCCGATGACCAGATCGAAGCTCTCACTTTTGCCATTCTCAAAATTCAGGCGATGCTTGCCGCTACCCTCATTCGTTACCTTTTCCAGGCGATGACCCCAGCATACTGAGTCTGCGGCAAGCGATGAAAGGAGAAGTTCTCGCAAGGCGCGACGGTCGATCTCGGGCCTTTGCCCTTCGCCCGGAGCCGGGAGATCCTCCGCCAGCACCATTGCGGATCGATAGTCGAGCACGCGGCTGTCCTGATCTTCATGTCGGGCGATCTTTCGAAAATCAGCAAGCAAGCCAGCCTTTTCAAGGGCCAATTGGCCTGTCCCGGCGTGTAAATCCAGCGTACCACCCTGGTCGCGCGCTCGCGCCGAGGGCTCAGCATCGAATATCGCGATTTGCCAGTCGTGCTGTTGGAGGATCGACGCTACTGTCAGCCCCGCGGGACCGGCTCCGATAATGGCGACGGTGGGATGTTGTAACATTCAATAATCTCACTTATAAAAACATAGTCTCCTATGTTATATAAATAGGATCCTATGCAGATGCAAGCCGGGATGACGCAGATGATGAATGACGAAGCTGATTGGCGGCCACAGGAAATGCCTGCGCTCGTGATTGGGCGGATCGCGCGGCTATTGGCAAGACTTGACGACGAAGGGCTGAAGGACGTCGGGATCAGCGTAGCTCAGCTTCCGGTACTGGTCGCCTTGAAGAACGGCGAAATGCTGACGCAGAAGGAACTTGCTGCGATTGCGGGGGTGGAACAGCCCAGTATGGCGCAGCTACTCGCCCGAATGGAGCGCGACAGCCTAATCCGGCGCACCCGTGATCCGAGCGACAAACGCAGCAGCCTGATATCTCTTGAAGCCGAGGCATATCGCAGACTGGAACCGGGACGCGATGTGCTGCGCGGCAACAACAAGGAAGCGCTCGCCGGGCTTACGCCTGACGAGGTGCGAACGCTGACGGACATGCTCCATCGCATCCACGCGAACCTGGCGGGTCGTTGAAAGTCGAGGTCCCAATCGAACGCTGCTTTCACGCGGCCCCGGCTCACACCATTCTGGAACGCGAATAGCGAGCTACTTTCCACTCGCCGGAAGAGAGCTCCGTCGACGGTGTGAGGCGGCATACTCTTTGTCGCGCAGGCCAGCGATGAGGCGTGCTGGCGCTAGCCTCATCGCGCTAAAGGAGAATGACTAGGTTGCCGGGGGTTCGAGCCAGCTTTCCAGGCGTAAGAGCGAGGTCTAAAGCTTCCTCGCAGATCGTCCGCACCACGGCAGCCCCCGGCTACGAGCCGCCCTGCTGATGGTTGGAGCCATAGGCGTGCATGGCGTTGAGGCCGACACGGTGCAGCGAGATCGTGGTTGAGAAGGCGGGGAGAGGTGCGGTTTCCTGTGGCACCTGGATACGGACCAGATGGTCGTTGGCTGCCCTAAGCGGTGCAAGGTTGGCAGCTTGGGTGCCGCTGACCAGTCGAACACGGCATAAAGGGATTGGTGTTGCGTCCGCAGCTTCCACTCGTCCTTCCAGCCTTCGGCGCGGTGGATCTGCCTGGCTGGCATACGACGAGCATTTGCCTCTGGTGGGGGAGTTCGTCCAGACGGTGTCGGTGAAAGCCCCTTGTATAAGGCCGCCGTCACGGCTCCCGACCTGGCTGGCAAACGCCGTTGCCGCCGGAACTGGCTGGTCGGTGCTTCCTGATTGCCTTGCCGCAGAGTATCTCGCCTCCAGAAGGAAGGCTGAATTGCGCCTATCCACCCATGCCCGGAAAATCTGCTTCATCTCATGAAGAACCGGAATACTCATCGAGCTGGTTCTCGGTTCGGTTCGTTGGTTCGAATCCGGTCGAGCCCAAGGATTCAGGCGGGACGTTGTCCGCGTCCTGTGCGCGGTCAATAGGGGCATTCATGGCCTCGTGCGCTAAGGGCCCAGATGCCGACCTTTCTGCTGACCAGAGGGTTCTGGAGAGATCTTTTTCTCATCAACAGAATATATGATGCATGATATTTGACAATCAAGACTGCCTCTGATACCTCCCAACCATCGCTTGAGGATGCGTGAGGGGGTTGAGTATGGCTTATCGGACAGCGCTGATTGTCGGTGTGACCGGTATCGTGGGGCGCAACCTCGCTGACCGGTTGTTGGAAGATGGCTGGACGGTCTACGGTCTGGCGCGGCGGCCTGAGGCAGCACCTGCCGGCGTCGTCGCCCTCAAGGCGGATCTCAATAAGCCTGAAGAAGTGCGCTCCGTTCTGGCATCAGTGCCGGTGACGCATCTCTTCCAGGCGACGTGGACGCCGGCGGATACCGAAGAGGAGGCGTCGGAAATCAACGCGCGCCAGTTCGACACCGTGCTGGACGCACTTCGCAACGGTCCCGGCAGGCTGGAGCATGTCGTCCTCGTCACCGGCGTGAAGCACTATCTCGGCCCCTTTAAGGAATTCGGGCGCTACTTGCCGGAGACGCCGTTCCGTGAGGACACGCCCCGCCTGCCGCTCGAGAACTTCTACTATGCGCAGGAGGATCGTCTCTTCGCCGCTGCCGAGCGCGACGGCTTCACCTGGAGCGTGCACCGGCCGAACGCGATCGTCGGCTATGCCGTCGGTGCGCTGATGAACACGGGGGTAACGCTCGCCTGCTACGCCACCCTCTGCCGTGAGACTGGTCGACCGTTTGTATTCACCGGCATTCCCGAACAGTGGGACATGCTGACAGAAGTCAGTGATGCACGTCTCATCGCCAAGCAGCTTGCTTGGGCCTCTGTTACGCCAGCCGCGGCCAATACCGCCTTCAACACCGGCAATGGCGATGTTTTTCGCTGGCGCTGGATCTGGCGCGTGATCGCTGACTATTTCGGTATTGAAGTAGCGGCGTATAAGGGTCGGCAGCAATCGCTGCAGGAAATCATGTCCGATGCCGGGCCGATCTGGCGGGACATTTCGGCCCGGCACGGCCTCGTCGAGCCCGATATCAACAGGCTCGCGACGTGGTGGCACAGCGACGCGGACTTCGGCCGCAAGGTCGAATGCATCTCCGACATGACGCGCAGCCGTAAGGCCGGGTTCCTAGAGTATCAGCCTTCCGACGAGACCTTCACCGATCTTTTCCGCCGTCTACAAGCGGAGCGCATCGTTCCCGCCTACTGACTAAACGAAATCTGAAAGATACAGGAAAGTACAATGATCATCTTCGGCTCGCCGTCGAGGTATTATCAGGGGCCCGGCTGCTTCGATCGCATCGGCGATATCGTGAGTGGGATCGGCAAGCGCGTGGTCGTGCTCGCAGACTCCTTCGTGCTGCCGATGCTTGAGGAGCGGCTGCATAGGCGCTTCGCACAGTCGGCGCTTGAGGCGCAGATCCTACCGTTTTCTGGCGATGTCACGCATGGCACTATTGCCACGCTCACAGCGGAAGTGGAGGCGGGGCCCCTCGGCAGACAGGTGGATGTCGTCGTTGCAATCGGCGGCGGTAAGGCGATCGATGTCGGTAAGGCGCTCTGCCACAAGCTTGGCTGCGCGGTCGTGACCGTGCCGACAGCGGCTGCAAACGATGCGCCGACGTCGAAGAACTACGTCGTTTATGACGACCACCATGTGCTCGTCGAAGTCGCCCATCTTTCAGAGAACCCGAAAGCGGTGATTGCCGATACGGACATCATCGCTGGCGCGCCGCGTGCGTTGCTGGTGGCCGGCATCGGCGATGCAGTCACGAAGGCTTTTGAGGCGGCGCAATGCTATGCCGTTCAAGGCAAGACCATGTTCGGCGAGAAACCGTCGCTCTCCGCGCTGGCGCTCGCCGAGGCCGGGTACCGCGTCGTGCGGGACCATGCAGTAGAAGGGTTGGCCATTGCGGGGACAGCTCCGCCGAATGCCGCCTTTGAGAAGCTGGTGGAAGCCCTCTTCGTTATGGGAGGTATTGGTTTCGAAAGCGGCGGTCTTTCGATCGCCCACGCAATGACGCGCGGCCTGTCACTTGTACCGGAGGTGGCAATGGCGATGCATGGGCAGCAGGTCGCCTATGGATTGCTGGTACAGCTGACGCTGGAAGGGCGAAGCGAAGACTTCCTTGCTGACATGCGCGCCTTTTACGATGCTGTTGGGCTTGCGACAAGCCTTTCCACACTCGGTTTTTCCGGTGTGGAGGATGGGGCTTTCCGCGTTATCGCCGGGCCAACGCTCGCCGCACCTCACACCAAGAATTTCACACGCACTCTCAGCGAAGCCGACTTGATCGACGCGATGCGTCGCGTGGAGGCTGCCGGGGTGAATTTCCCTACCCGAACAGGAGATATCTGATGGCTTCATCGACCAGCACGACAGTGGCGCTCAAGTCGAACAGCTTCACGCCGTCCGAAGAAACGGTGGCCATGCTGAAGGAGCGCGCGCGCTTCATCCGCCTCGAAACCGTTCGCCTCATCGACATTGCAAAGACCGGGCATTACACCTCGGTCTTCTCTGCGGCAGAGATTTTCTCAGCGCTCTACTACGACGTCATGCGGCTGCGCCGCGGTGAACCCGGCTGGGCCTCGCGTGACCGCTTTACCATCGGCAAGGGGCATGCGGCCGTGGGTCTCTTCCCTATCTATGCGGACCTCGACTTCTTTCCCAAGGAGTGGCTGGACAGCTACACCCGCCTTGGCAGCCCGCTGGGCGATCATCCCGACATGCGCAAGGTTCCCGGCGTCGATTTCTCGTCCGGCTCGATCGGGCATGCTCTTTCCAACGGTCTCGGAATGGTGCTTGCGCAGCGCTGGACCGGCGAGGACTACAAGGTCTTCTGCATGATGGGCGACGGCGAGATGCAGGAAGGCCAGGTCTGGGAAGCGGCGCTAGCTGCCGCCCAGCACAAGGCGAAGAACCTGATCGCGATCATCGACCGCAACGGTTACCAGCTCGACGGCAAGGTCGACGATGTCATGAACATCGAGCCGCTGGATGAGAAATGGCGTGCTTTCGGTTGGGAGGTGCATGTCGTTGACGGCCATGACGTCGCCGCGACTACCGAACTCCTGCGCCAAGTAAGGGCGGATGACGACCGGCAGGTACCCTGCTGCATCATTGCCAAGACCGTGAAGGGTAAGGGCGTCTCATACATGGAGACCGAACCGGGCTGGCACCTCGGTTATCTCGATCCGTCAGACGCAGACGCCGCAATCGCTGAAATCAACTCCCGGGAGATCTGACATGAACGGCCCCCTTTCCCCCAATTCCTGGCAGTATCGCGGCCTTAACGCAGTCAATCCGGGTCTGGACCACCTTTCGAACGGTCTCATCGACCTGGTGAAGACCGGCCACAATGTCGTCGCCGGTTCCGCCGACCTGCAATACTCCAACGGGCTCAACCGCTTCGCCTCGATCTATCCCGATCGCTATATCTCCTTCGGCATTTCCGAACAGAACATGGTGAGTACGGCAGCGGGCATCGCCACCTGCGGCGTCACGCCTTTCGTCGCTACGTTCGCGTCGTTCATCGCGCTGCTCGCCTGCGAGCAGATCCGCATGGATGTCGCCTACTCTGCACAGCCCGTGCGATTGATCGGTCACCACACAGGGATTTCGCTCGGTTTCTACGGCACCTCCCACCATGCAACCGAGGATATCGCGACCACGCGCTCGATCGCGGACCTTTCGGTGGTTTCGCCCGCGGACGGTGCGCAGCTCGAAGCGGCGATCCGCGCTTCAGCTGACCATGACCGCCCCATCTACTTCCGTATCGGACGCGGTCGCGATCCGGTCGTCTATGAAAAGGGCACTACATTCGCCTTCGGCAAGGCGCACGAACATCTTCAGGGCGAGGAACTGACTATCATCGCCTGCGGCATGGCTGTACACGGTGCTCTCGAAGCGGCGAGAGCGATGAATGCCGAAGGTCGTTCGGTAGGTGTCATAGACATGGCTTCGATCAAGCCGCTCGACCGCGAAGCTATCCTCGCAGCCGCCGCACGCTCTAAGAAGATGATGACTGTCGAAGAGCACAATGTACTCGGCGGTCTCGGAGCTGCCGTTTCCGAAGTTCTGACGGATGAGGGATCGGGCGTCAAGCTGAAGCGCCACGGCATTTATGACGAGTACAGCCTAATCGCCCCACCGACACACCTTTACGCACATTACAAGCTGGACGGCGCCGGCATTCGCAGCGTTGCAGAAGAGTTCCTGAAATCCTGAAGGGAGGAACTGCAATGAAAACGGCCATCAATGCCGGCGGCGATGCCTCTTAAGTGCACGGCGTGGTAATGCCGATCGATGTTGGTTACTCCATCGCGTGATGGGTTTGCGACTAATGATGCATGATGCATCATTAGTCGCCGGAACGACCTCCTTCGTGGCTATGAGACAGCAAAGAGAGGTAGGGGAAGAGAATGGTAACGGCGAACGCCACGATAGATACAGGTTGGGTTTCGGAACGCGCGCGGAGGATTGCGGTTGCAGTCGTCTCCACGCCAGCCTATCCGGCGCTCGTATTGCTCGTCGTGATTGCCGCAATCATGCAGCCACGGCTGCTTTCGATCCCCTTCATGCTTATCGTCCTTCGGCAGGCCGCGCCACTGGCGTTGGCCGCCATCGGTCAGAGTCTGCCGATGGTTGGCCGGTCCATCGACCTTTCAATCGGTGGCGTGATGGCGCTTTCGAACGTCATGCTTGCGCTGCCGCTCGTATCGAAAGGTCCGGCTTGGTGGTCGCTCGCCTTGCCACTTGCCATCGGCGCTGCGGTGGGCCTTGTCAACGCGGTTATGATCGCGGGCATCAGGGCTTCTGCGGTTGTCACCACGCTCGGCATGTCGATCATGTTGATCGGGGCGAGTTACATCGTGAGCGGCGGTGCACCCGGTGGCCAGGTCAATCCCATCATCCGCACCATCGCGACGGGGCGGATCGGTATGATGCCCGTTGCCGGGATCGTGCTGATCGTCGTTGCGGGTGCTGTAGCGGTGCTCATGCGGCGCTCGGTCTTCGGCCATACGCTCCAGGCTGTCGGCAGCAGCCACGCCGCCGCGTGGCTCGGTGGTCTCTCAGTCGCGCCCATATTGTACGCAGCGCATATTCTCAGCGGGATGATGGCGGGCGCCGCGGCGATCGTTCTTACCGGGTATATCGGCACAGGCACTCTCAATCTTGGCAGCGAACTGGTGCTGGCATCCGTTGCTGCAGTGGTGCTCGGCGGTACGAGCTTTGGTGGCGGCCAGGGTGGCATCATCGGTGTGGTCGTCGGCGCGCTGGTGCTGACGTTCCTTGCAAATCTACTGACCGGCATGGGCATGCCGCAACCGGTCCAGCTCATAATCCAGGGAGCCATCATCGCGAGTGCGGCTGCTTTGGCGGTCCGCCGCAGGACATAGGATTTCCGGAGTAACCGGAGGAGAAGGCGCGCTCTAAGCGCGTACATGGGAGAGAGAAAATGAAAACGCATCTTTTAGGACTTCTGGCGGGAGCTGCCCTTCTGGCCTCGACCGCCATCGCCGTTGCCCAGTCCGTCGAGCTCAATCCGGCGCTTCAGCCGGCCGATGGCACACAGACACAGACGTTCGAACCTTCGAAAAAGGAGAGCTTTGTCATCGGCCTCAGCAACATCTCGGTCGTCAACACCTGGCGGGTGCAGATGATGGAAGAGGCCAAGCACGAGGCCACCCAGCATCCCGAGATCAAGGAAATGGTCGTCACGGACGCGGGCGGCGATACCAACAAGCAGGTTGCCGATATCGAAGACCTCTTGGCCCGCGGTATCGATGCCCTCCTGGTGGCGCCCGGTTCCGAGGTAGCGCTCAACGGTGTGCTGGACAAGGCCTATGCCTCAGGCATCCCTGTCATCATCTTCTCCTCCAATGCCAGTCCGCAGAACTATACGTCTAAGATTATCGGCGATGACGCCGACTTCGGTCGCGCCGGTGCGGAATTCCTCGCTAAGACACTGGGTGGCAAGGGCAACATCATTGGCATCCGCGGGATTTCCGGCAACTCAATCGACAACGATCGCTGGCGCGGTGTCGAGGAAGCGCTGAAGAGCTATCCGGACATCAAGATCGTGGATACGGCTTTTGGTGACTGGGCCTACGATAAGGGTAAGCGGGTCTGTGAATCGCTCCTCACCGCACACACGGACCTCAATGGCATCTGGTCGTCCGGCGGCGCGATGACCCAGGCCTGCGCAGAAGTGCTCAATGAGAACGGTCTCCCACAGATTGCCATGACGGGCGAAGGCAACAACGGCTTCCTGCGCATCTGGCAGGAGATGGACCTGACGAGCATCGCTCCGCAGTACCCCACCTGGTTCGGTCAGCAGGCCGTCATTGCAGCTTTGCGCGTCCTGAAGGGCGAACCCGTTGCCAAGGATTACCTGCTGCGTCCGGCCCCGATCACGAAGGAAGAGATTGCAAAATACTATCGCGACGATCTGAACGACTCATATTGGGTTGGCTCGAGCCTGCCCGACGAGACGCTGAAGGGCATCTACGCGAAGTGATGCGACGGGCAGGATGAACACCATGCTTCTGGAAGCGATCGACATCAGAAAGTCGTTCGGAAGGGTGGAGGCGCTGAAAGGCGTCTCCCTCCGGCTCCGTCCCGCAAGCATTCATGCGGTGCTGGGGGAAAACGGCGCCGGCAAGTCGACGCTGATGAAGATTTTCTCCGGCGTCTACCCGGCGTCGGCGGGGATGCTCCGCGTAAAGGGCGAAGAGACGGCCTGGACCCATGCCGAGCAGGCGAGGGCGGCGGGTGTATCGACCATCTTCCAGGAGTTCATCCTTCTTCCCAACCTTTCCGTGGCCGAGAACCTCTTTCTCGGCCGTGAGCCGCGAAAGTGGCACGGTGGCATCGACCGCCGGCGAATGGAGCGTGAAAGCCGGACGGTTCTCGAAAGCCTGAGCCTGTCGATTGATCCGGCCTCGGTGACGTCGCGCCTGCGGGTCTCCGATCAGCAGATGGTCGAGATCGCCAAGGGGGTGATGCGAGATGCGGATATCTTCGTGTTCGACGAGCCCACGGCAGCCCTCGGCGACCAGGAGGCCGAGCAGCTCTTCCGGCTCGTTCGAGATTTGAAAGCCCGCGGCAAGGGCATTCTCTACATTTCCCACCGTCTGCCAGAACTGTTTGACCTCTGTGACGAGGTAACGGTCATCAAGGACGGGCAGTTTGCCGGGCATTTCGAGATGGCGAAAACCAATCCCGATGAGCTCATCGCGACCATGGTCGGGCGAGATCTCGGCCAACTCTACCCACAGAGGAACGGGCAGGCTGCAACCGGGAAGCCGGCGGTCGAGTTGGTCGATGTGGCGGCCGAAGGGCTATCCGGCCCGGTGAGTTTTTCGATCGGCTCGAATGAGATCGTTGGTCTCGCCGGGCTCGAAGGACAGGGGCAGATCGAGATCACCCGTGCCCTTTTCGAAGGGCGTGCGCTGTCGCGGGGCGATATCCGACTGTTCGGCGAAAAGGCGAGCCATCGTGAGCCGAAGACGGGTATCCGTTCCGGCATAGGACTAATCCCGGAGGACCGGAAGGTCGATGGCATCTATCCGACGCTCGGCGTCGACCGGAATATCGCCGCAAGCCTTCTGGCCGGGCGGCAACTGTTTGCGGCCGCGCCCGTGCCCGCCAAAGACATTCTTGCGCAGATAGCGTCTCTCAATATTCGTCTTGGTGGCCCGTCGCAGCCGATCGGCGAACTCTCCGGCGGGAACCAGCAGAAGGCGCTTTTGGCACGCTGGTTGTTGCGCGGCGTGAAATTCCTGATCTGCGAGGAGCCCACTCGTGGCGTCGACATCGGCGCGAAATCAGAAATCTATGCACTGTTGCGCAATCTTGCCGACGGCGGCGTTCCGGTACTCGTAACATCGCGAGAGCTTCCCGAGCTTATCGGCCTCTGCGACCGCATCATCGTGGTGCGCAACGGAGCGACGGTCGGCGTGTTCGACGGCAGGACGGCCACGGAGGAGACGATCATGCAAGCTGCGGTGAAGGGACATTGACGATGAAGATACTGGCTCCAGTTTCCGCCGTTTCGCTTCGCCGCCGTTCCGCCTGGCCCGTTCTCGTGCTCATCGCGCTGCTCGTGGTCGTGCTCGGCACGATGTCGCCGGGCGTCCTGTCGATTAGGAACCTCCTCAACATCCTGAACCAACAGGCAAGCCTGATCGCCGTCACCATCGGTCAGGCGCTCGTAGTTATGACGGGTGGCCTCGATCTTTCGGTAGGGTCGCTCGTCAGCCTGACGACGGCGATAGTGAGCCTGGACAGGCCCTGGGCAGTGCCTCTCGCGATCGTCGTGGCGTGCGCGAACGGTGCCGTCAACGCCTATGGCGTGGTGTGGCTGCGCGTGCACCCGATCCTGATGACGCTTAGCACAATGACAGCGCTGCAGGGTGCAGCCCTCCTGGTTCGCCCCATTCCAGGCGGTGCCGTGCCGGCCTGGCTTGTTGCCTATTCGAACGGTTTATTAGGCGGCATTCCGCTGCCGGTGTGGGCTGCCGCAGCGGTCGTGCTCCTTGCCGCACTGATGTTTGCCCATAGTCGCCTCGGTCTTCACATTCTTGCCAGCGGCGGCTCCGCCGACAATGCGCGGCTCGGTGGTGTGGCTTCAGATGCGGTGGTGGCTTGCGCCTATGTCCTGTCCTCGCTTCTCGCAATGCTGGGCGGCATCAATGTTGCTGGGCGACTGGCGAGCGGCGATCCCCTGGTGGGCTCACAGTTCGCGATCGATTCCGTCGCCGCGACCGCTCTCGGCGGCACGCTGCTTTCGGGCGGCCTCGGCGGCATCGTCGGGCCCGTGGGCGGCGTGCTCTTCCTAGCATTGCTAGCCAATGGGCTGAATTTTCTCAACATCTCGACCTACTACCAGATGATCATCAAGGGTGCCTTGCTCATCGTTGCCGTAAGCGCGCACCGCCGCAAGAGTCCGGGTTTGTGAGCCCGAAGGGAGAAATTCATGAACATCAAGGCCATCGTCGACTGCAAGACAATTCTGGGGGAGGGCCCGCTGTGGGATACGCGTGAGCAAAGGCTCTACTGGATCGATTCCTACGGTGCGAAGATCTTCCGAAGCGATGAGGACGGAGGAGGCGTCGAGGTCTGGGATGTGCCCCAGAAGATCGGCTCTCTCGCTCTGCGGGAGCAGGGTGGCGCCATCCTGTCACTGGCGGATGGTTTCTATTTCTTCGATTTTGCGACCGGTAAGGCGACGCTCATGCATGCAGTCGCGCATAAGGCATCGACCGTGCGCATCAATGACGGGAAGGTCGACCAGCGTGGCCGCTTTGTCTCCGGCAGCATCGAGATCACCGAAAAGGGCGCCGATGCCGAGCTCTACAGCGTCGGCAAGGATCACACGGTTCGTACAATCGATGACAACATCGTCGTCTCGAACGGCCCATGCTGGAGCCCGGATGGGCGCACGTTCTACTTCGCCGACAGCCGCTCTCTGGCGATCTGGGCCTATGACTACGATCTGGAAACAGGCAATGTCAGCAATAAGCGCAAGTTTTGCGAATTCGGCCCGGAAGACGGGTTGCCGGACGGTGCAACGGTCGATGCCGACGGCTATGTGTGGAGCGCTGGCGTCTACAAGAGCAAGATCCATCGGTTCGCTCCGGACGGGACGAAAGCCCTGACAATCGATATGCCGATCGTGTGCGTGACAAGTATCATGTTCGGCGGCAAGAACCTCGATCGCCTTTACGTGACGTCGATGAAGGAAGCCCCGGTGCCCGGGATCGTCGAGACTGGCCCCCTTGCTGGCTCGCTCTTCGTAATCGACGGTCTCGGTGTCAAGGGATTGCCGGAATATCGCTACGGCGGGTGATGATGACGGGTTGCAAACTGCAGGCTGTCAGTCGAACGGAATATGATACACTCTTGCGCTGAATTGTGCCGACCCAACCCTTTTAGGGTGCCAACCTTACTCCTCGCTTTACTAAGCTTGCGACAGGGATTGATGGATGGTGACTTCAAGCCCGGCGAGCGCCTAACCATCGCGGCGCTCGCGGAACGGTATGGCACGAGCATCACGTCCCAGCGCGAAGCGATCTTTCGTCTGGCCAGCGAGCGTTGGAAGTTGGGGCTCCGACCTCAATCGTAGTGCCGAAACTCACTTCGCCCGACCTCCGGGAGATCGGTTCCATTCGTGTGCAGCTTGAGAGCATTGCAGCCCAGCACATCGCGGAAAACGTGACGCCGCCACAGTTCAGGAGTTTGAGACCCCTATCGAAAGCTTCACCAAGTCTGCCGCGACGGATCCCGAACTAGCAGCCGCATAAACCGTGACTTTCACTTCAAGATCCTGAAGCTCGCCGGCACGGCCTATATCGAGTCCATCTGCGAAAGCATGTGGACTCTGATCGATCCCTTCCTGTGGGCATTCCACGAAGAGATCCCCGTTCGCCAGTTGAAGCGGCGCATCCACAAACATTCCAACTTCATCGACGCGCTGAAGGTCGTGATCGGGCTGCTGCCAAGCAGGCAATGCAGGACAATGAGCGCTGGAGTATAAGCTCAATGCCGTGCAGGAAAAGGCGGCTACAGAGGCGGAAACGGCAGCAACACCCGGCTGACCGCGCTTCCGGTCGAGCAATGCTGAATCAACGGAGAGACGAGCGAAGCCGCTCCCATTCAGCCTGCTCACGTTCCTCCAGCCAGTCGATCATGATCTGTCCCCATGCGATATCGGCCTGTAAGGCCTCGCGTGTAGCGACCGAATCCCGGCGGCGCAAAGCGTTGAGGATGTCCTCGTGCCGGTGGCGGTCCTTCTTAAGGTCGCGTGGCGCTGCCCGCAAATGGAAGATCTGGAAGAGCGGGCCCATAACAACCCACAGCGCTTCCAGCATGCCATAGGCTGTCGGCAGGTTGCCCGCTGCCATCAATCCGAAATGGAAGGCGCGGTTGTGCAGGCTGGCAAGCTTGGGATCGAGTGCGGCGGCCGTGACGAATCGGTCCTGGATTTCCTCGAGGGCCTGAAGTTGCTCCGGCGTTATGCGCTCGGCCGCCCGACCGGCGGCCGCCCCTTCGAGATGGAAGCGGATGAGCTGGATTTCCCGCAGGTGCTCGGCCGTGATGATAGGCACATGGACGGCCGTCGCCGCCTTCATCTCCAAGGCACCTTCGCTGACGAGACGGAAGATCGCTTCGCGCACCGGCGTGATGGACACGCCCATCTCATTGGCAAGGCGGCTGATCGTCAGCCGCTCGCCGGGTTCATACTGCCCGTCTATTAGGGCATTGCGGATTTCGGAATAGGCCCGTGACGACAGGTTTTCCTTACCGATCGTCCTGAGTTGGCGTTCCATGGGTCTCTGCTTCTCCCAATGTGCATTCCGTCATTTGATCACCAGCGGGTTTACCGGGGCGCCGGAACCGTTCACCACCTTAAGCGGAGCTGCGGTATAGAGGAAACTCCACTGTGCGTCCTGTGCACAATCCGCTGCCAGAGCGTCGAGCGCGGCAATCTCCGTGAAGGCGACGCCCAGATTGCGCATCAGGGCGCAATGGAGCGGGATCATCACGCCCGTTTCCGGCTCGAGCGTCACTTCGTTGGCGATGGTGTCCGTGACCAGGTTGGGGATTTCCATTTCCTTGAACCAGTCGACAAGCTCCCGGCTGAAGGTGAGGCCGGGTTCGACGAAGTCAGTGTAGAATTCGGCCGGATCACGGCGGTAGAACGAGCCGATCCAACCAGTGCGGACGAGGAGGATGTCCCGCTTCTCGATCTCAATGCCCTGCGCTTTCGCCGCGTCAATGAGGTCGTGGTGGTTAAAGGTCTCGCCCCGGTCGAGGACGTCCTTGCCGCGGTGGCGGGCCATGTCGATGAGGATGCCTCGTCCAACGACGCCGCGTTCGGCGATCGGCAAGACGCTCGCCTTTTGCATGCCGCCGGCAGTCGACTTGGCATCAAAGCCGTTGTAGATGTGGTCGTCGTACCAGACGTGGCCGAGTGCATCGTACTGCGTGGAGCCCTGCAGATACATGATCATGAGGTCGTCAGCGAATTCGTGGCAGCCGGGCGTCTGCGGCCCGTTCCCGCAGATGAAGTCACCCTTGTCCATCAGGTTGATGCGCTGGGCGCCCCGGCGCCCCGGCCACACTGGGTCTCCCTTGGGATTGCCCATCTGGACCTGTAGTGTGAACGTCTTGCCGGAGCGGATGGATGCGACGCCGCGCAGGACTTCCGCCTGGGTCAGGTAGTTGAGGCAGCCGATTTCATCATCGGGCCCCCACTTGCCCCAATTGGTCGGCAGGCCAGCCATGAGTTCGCGCATATGCGGGACGGTTTTCGGGTCGATTTCGGCATTGCACATGAAAGATCTCCTCCGTTTCAAGCGACGTCGCGGGACGTCGCCAGTAGAACCGCAAAAAGCACCAGCCCGCTGGCAATGTAGCGCAGGGCTGAACTGAAGCCCAAGGTTATCAATAGGTTGGTCAAGAGTGTGAAGATGATGGCACCGAGCAGCGTGCCGGCGAAGCCGCCATTCCCTCCACTCAGCGAAACGCCGCCGATGACGACGGCTGCGACGGACATCATCGTGTAAGGTGCGCCGAGGGAAAGGTTCACACTGCCCGCAAAGCCGAAGAGCACCACGCCGGCGAGCGCGGAGAGAATTCCGCTCGCCACATAGGTGCCGATGACGACTCGGGCAGCGGGAACGCCTGCCGCCTGGGCGGCGCGGATGTTGGTCCCTACGAGGTAGAGCATTCTTCCGTAGCGGCTGTGGCGCAGGAGCGCCGTCATGGCGGCAAGCAGCCCAGCGGCGATGACGACCACCCAGGGAACGCCCCAGATCCGGCCGACGCCGATGGTCTCGATGAACTGACCGGGCATCGAGGGTGCTCTTGCCTGGGCGTAGATCAGCCCGAGACCCTCGACCGCAAAGGATATGCCGAGCGTCATGATCAGCGGGTAGAGCCGCAGCACCTGCACGCCAAGCCCGTTCAGCAGGCCGACCAGGCCACCCATTGCGACGGCTGCCGCCGTGGCCGGCAGCATGCCCGCGTCCGACGAGCCGGCAATGCCTGAAACGAGCAGGGCGGCGAAGGTCATGATAGTACCGACCGACAGGTCAATACCCTGGTTGCCGGAAAGGATGACGAGTGTTTGCCCGGCGCTAGCAATCGAGAGCATCGCTGCGATCGACAGGACGCTCCAAACGTTCGCACCGGAGAGAAAGGCCGGGTTTATCGCAAACCCGACCAGGGCGAGGGCGCCGATGATGCCGAGACTGGCGGAATGGGGAATCCTTTTTAGCACCCCTAGAACGCCGTCGAACCAGCGGGGGACAGGACTAGACGCGCTTGCGCTGCTCATGCAGTTTCTCCTCGTCTGATGGCGCTGAGAACGAGCGCGACACGGACGCTTTCGAGGTGATCAATCCAGCGGCGCAGCAGGACGACGCCTGCCAGACCTATGAGAAGCACGGTTCCGACGATGGACTGCTGGTAGAAGGGCGAAAGACCGATCCCAAGTGAGAGCTCGCCGGTAATTCCAATGAACATCGAGCCGAGAATGGCGCCGATGCCGCTACCGGAGCCGCCCATGAGGGCAACGCCGCCGATAACGGCACCGGCGATGGTCAGCAGGGTATAGGGCTGTCCAATTAACGGATCGCCCGCGCCAATGGTCAGCGTGACAAAGATCCCGGAAAGGCCGCAGAAGAAGCCGGCGATGACATAGGCCGAAACCCGCGTGCGCAGGATCGGTACGCCGGAATTGAAGGCCCGCTGCGGATCGCAGCCGGTACTCCTTAGGAGCAGCATGAAACGCGTGCGCGCCAGGACCTGCCACAGGATGATCAGGCCGAAGAGGGCAAGCAATGCGTTCGGCACGCCGAACGTCGCGCCGTTCATCACCATGACGGCGTCGACCGGGGCCATGCCGCCGGGCGCTGGCTGGATCTGAAGGCTCAGGCCGAGCAGCACGAATGACATCGCGAAAGTGGCGAGGAGGGCATTGATCCGCAGGACGGCGATCAGGATGCCGTTGGCAAAACCGATCGCGACGCCGGTGAGCAACGCGGTAGGCAGGACCAGCCAGATCGGCCAGCCAAGACCGAAGAGAGCAATGGCCACCACGTTTACGAGGCTTACTGCTGCGCCGGTAGACAGATCGATGCCGCGACCTATGAGAACAATGGCCTGCGCAAGCACCGCCGCCCAGAGACCAAGCTGAGAAGTCGACCAGCCGACGAGACCGGCCGGGGACGCCAGGCCGGGATTGATGGAGACGGCTAGGCCGAGGCCGATGGCGGCGAGCGCAAGCGCCGGTACGGCGGAGTGCGCCCAGAAGCGCGATGCTGTGGCGGATGAAATCGCGGTCATGCCGCCTTCTCCTGCTTCATGTAGGCAGCAACGATCGCCTGAACTGATAGGCTGCCCGCGCTGCGAGCGAGATTTGCGGCGATGGCGCCGCCCTCCATGACGAGAACGCGATCACACAGATCGGCAAGTTCGAGATCGTCGGATGAGGTCACCAGAACCGTCGTGCCCTTTGCCGAGAGGTCGCGGAACAGCCTGTGCACATCCGCCCGCGCGCCGACGTCGATGCCCTTGGTCGGATCTTCCGCGATCAGGATCGCCGGGTCGGCAAGCAGGCAGCGAGCAATGAGAACCTTCTGCTGGTTGCCGCCCGACAGCGAGTTCATCGGCATGTCGAGTCCGGCATATCGCGTCGACAGAAGCGAGAGTGCCGACCTGAGAGACACGTCATCTGGCAATGGCGCACCACGGGCGATGAAGGGCGCGAGCATGTTTTCTCGAATGCTGCGGGTTGCGAACGCCATCTGATCCCGATCACCGGCAACGAAAACGATCCCGGCGGCAGCCGCGCCCGCAGCAGAATTGAAGGACAGCGGCTTGCCCATTATCGAAATAACCGCATCGCGCCCCGCTGGCGCCAGGCCGGCGAGAATGCGTAGAAGGGTCTTTTGTCCCTGGTCCGGCACCCCTCCAAGGCCGACGATCTCACCGGCCGGTAGCGCCAGTGCGAGCGGCACGGCTTTCCGGCCGAGCGAGAGA
The DNA here is from genome assembly GCF_900103045.1 of Ensifer sp. YR511. Taxonomy (NCBI): domain Bacteria; kingdom Pseudomonadati; phylum Pseudomonadota; class Alphaproteobacteria; order Hyphomicrobiales; family Rhizobiaceae; genus Ensifer; species Ensifer sp. YR511. The sequence goes on along the minus strand of NZ_FNGR01000024.1, from coordinate 39,226 downwards.
CGCTCTATCTGAATGGCCGTCGCACGATTTGCCGGTGCAGCGACGGTTACGGCGGACGCAGGAGTTTGTTCGCGGCCGCCGGCCCAGCCGACAAGATCCGCGTCGCTGACCACTTCGAGCCGCTCATCGGCAACATGACGCCCGTTGTGCAGGACGGTGATCGTCGAGCAGAAACGGCGAAGCTCGTTCAGCCGGTGACTAACGAAAAGTGCTCCGCCACCGCCTGCAAGGTGCCGTTCGATCAGGCGGGCAAACACTTCGACCTCCGAAGCGTGCAGCGTCGTCGTGAGTTCGTCGATGATGATGTAGCGCGGCTTAAGATAGAGAGCCTTTGCCAGTTCGGTCAGGTACTTTTCCCCGGTCTGGAGAGCGCTCGCCTTGACGTCGCAGAAATGCGCCAGGCCGATTTCGTTAAGATACTGATAGGCGTCTTCACGCAAGCGGCGACGGTCGACAAAAAAGCCCAAATGCCGGGGCGCATCGCCGATTACGACATTCTCCGCGGCCGTCAGGTCGGGAAGCAGGCTAAGTTCCTGGAAGGTGACGCCGATTCCCATTGTACGGGCACGGCGGGGCGAGGGGATATCCAGGGGATGGCCATCGATCTCCACGCTGCCGCTGGAGGCCGCGACCGAACCGCTGACGATGCGCGCTGTGGTGCTCTTTCCGGAACCGTTGCCGCCGTAGAGCGCGCGGCACTCACCGGGTTCGACCGTCAGCGATACGTCGTCCAGTGCATGCACCGGCCCGTAGATTTTCGATATGTTTCGAAGGATCAATGCCATGATTTTCTCCGCGGGGCGGTGATCGGCGAACCGGGCCCGCGCAAGGCTGGGCCCGGTTCCGTCCTGGGAGGCGTGTTACTTGAAGTAGTGCTTGCGGATGGCGTCGGCCGACATGAAGCTGTCGATCGAATGGTTGTCCGGCTTGCCGTCGAGCATACCGAGCGCCTCATCGAGCGAGAGGCACTTTGTGGTCTCCGTGCACCACGGTCGGCCGGTATTGGCTTCTCGCTCGATGACATAGGGCTCCGGAACGAGGATCGTGTTCTTGTAGGACGGGTCGATCGGATTGGCGACTAGCGCTTCGGCATTCAGCGTTTTGCCGCGCAGGATTTCGGTCGCGATCCGCAGCGCATCCGCACCGATTCCTGGCGGATTGGCGACAACGACGCTCGTGAGATCGGGCGTGTTTTTCCAGAATTTCAAATAAGAATGCACGTAGTCGCCCGTAAGCGGCTTCAGCGCCGTATCCGACGCTGTGAAGGCGCGGATGGCACCTTCCGGCATCACTTCCTGAATAAGGACACCGTCGATGTTGTCATGGGCGGCGAGTAGGCCGGTCATGGCCTCGCGCGCGGTAGCCTGGTCCCATTGGCCCGGTACGGAGGCCAGCAGCTTCACGTCCGGATTCCTGGCCAATACTTCGTCGCGTGCGCGAACACGCCAGTCGTTGGCCGTGTTGCCAGCCAGCCCCTCGATGGCAACGATGTTGCCTTTGCCGTTCAGCGTCTCGACCAGCCACTGGGTTTCGATGCCCCAGTACTGGGTATGGTCGAGTGAAATATTGAGCACATCAGCCATATCGAGCGGGTTGTCTGCGACGACAACCAGTACGCCCGATGCGATCGCGCGAGCAACCACAGGCTTAAGCGCTTCGCCGGACACTGGATTGATGACGAGCGCATCGATGCCACGGGCCAGTAGCGAGTTAATCTGAGAGATCTGCCCGTTGGCGCCGCTGGTGGAGTTTACGACGATCACATCCTTGACGTCGCCATCGGCCTTGAGCTCGGCCGCCACCTCTTCAATATCGGCTACGAACTGTGCTCTCCAGGCATTGCCAATGAAGCCGTTGGACACGCCGATGGTGAACGGCTTCTCATGCCCGCCTGCATTCTTTAGAAATGACAGGTCCTGTGCGCTTGCAGCAGACATGGCGGCAAGCGAAATCATGCCGGCAAAAGCCAGCCACTTCGTAAACTTCATGATGTCCTCCCAAAGACGCTCGGACTGCGGCACTACCCAATCCAATGCATCATACATTATATATGATACAGGATATTTCAAGCGTAAATTTAGCGCAGTCGTTTTACAAGGGGCAGTTGACTTGGTCATCACGACGTCACGATGCAGCCGGTCGAAGCGTTGCTCGATGCCAGTCACGTCATCACTTTCGCGCCCCCGAAATGCTCCGTGCCTACCCTTGAGCGCGTTTCGGCTGTAGCCTGTCAGCTGTGCGCTCGCCCGAATGAGAGTTGACCGGCTATCCGGCACCAGACCAAAGGCGCGCCGCTCCGCCCAATTCAGTCGTCTTGGGGAGATCGCTTTGATCGGATCGGCATAGGAATTGATCGGATGAGGTCAGCAACCGCGCATATGCTATATATGGTTGCGGCTTCAGATAAACGAAGTCAATCTATACCTACCCGACAGGAAAGGTCAGTTGGAAATACCTTTGGAGACAGCGCGGGACGTGACCATTTTCTCAAACCAGCACATCCAGAAATGACTGGACCCTCGGCTTGATAAATTATCATGCTCTAAGCTACCTCGCCGGTTCGATGCTTTCCGGCAGTTTTGCCCACGATTCTCAGTAGAACTCATCGAGAAAGAGTTCAGCTACATCGCAGAAGCAGCTGGTACGCAAACGAATGTTCTTGCTGCTGTACAGGTTTTCAGATCTGCGTTCTCATAGACACGGTGGCGAGAACATGGCCGGTTACGTCTGTTCACAAGATGAACGCATACTAGGACTGCAGACGGAACGTTTCGATAGAAGACCCGGGAGCCGTCTTCCGGGCTGAATTGTGAAAACGCTATCACTTCTAACCAAACAATCTTAAGATGAATGATTTGAAATCACATGATAACGACGACATCACGGGTGCACAGATACGAGCGGCGCGTGCACTGGTCCGCTGGACTGCAAAGGATCTCGCACAAGCGGCCAGAATTGGGATCGCAACCGTAAGCCGCGCAGAGGCAGAAGGACGACGCACGACCTTAACAACCGCGAACTTAAACGCGATCCGGTTGGCTCTGGAAAGCGCCGGAGTAGAGTTCATCCCGGAAAGCGGCGGTGGCGTCGGTGTTCGTTTTAGGGATCGAGGGTAGGAATCGGTCAGAAAGCTGCTTGTAAAGCTTGCCTAATCAGTTCGATCTCGATGGCGCCTGGTGCGGAAACTTCACCATTGAGGTCTGCTGTTTGGATCCAGCTACTATGCCGAAGCAAAGACCACCGCGCTCGCCGAGACATGCTCGTAGTATTCAGCTGGCGCATGTGCCAGGGAATAGTTACGCAGTTTCAAATCATGAGCCGTCGTCATCGCTCCGCTTTGCGAAGCTCGTCGGGGATGCTATCCATAGGTCGCAATCTGCCTTTACCTTGAGCAGACACTGGAAATGGTCAAGCATCAAACCCGATTTCAGCCTCCTGCGACTGGCTACCTTCACATCAGCCGTAGGTCGCTCTTGCAGCAACTACGACGTTCCGGATCGAGGCGGCTAACGACCATCGTTGCGCCCGCCGGCTATGGAAAAACGTCGTTTGCGGCGCAATGGCATAATCTCGTCAAGGGGCATGGAGAGAACGCTGTATGGTTACCGCTCGATCCGGCGGATTGCGATCAAGGGCACTTTCTCCTGTCCCTCCTGGATTGCCTGCAGATTGTTTTGCCAGAGGAGGGCCGGGGCCTTGACGTCAGCAGCATGCCCGTTGCCGCGCTGCATTCAGTTCTTGTCACCCGTTTGCGCCGGATCGAACCGCTCACACTTTTTCTCGACGACTATCATTTTGCTCAGACCGATGCGATTGAGGCGGTTATCGCCAGGCTCCTGGCAGCGGCCGAGCTCGGCCATGTTAGATTCGTGCTTATCTCGCGCAGTGCGCCACGGTTTCCAACGTCGGTACTCCGGCTTAGTGGCGAACTGAGACAAATAGGTGTCGCAGATCTGAGCTTTTCGGATTCGGAGGCGCAAGAGTTTTTTGACAGCGCGGCGAAGGGGCTGACCCACGAGCAGATAGCACGCCTCAACAGACGCACCGAAGGATGGGCAGTGGCCCTGCAGATGGTTCGGGTTCTGGTGGCCGAAAACCTTGACAGGACCGCGATCTTGGACTCCTTCGACGGCAACAATGCCGAGATGGGGCGTTATCTTTCCGAGCAAGTGTTTTCCAGTCTACCCGAAGATATGCGGCGTTTTCTGACGGAGACGGCGTCGCTACCTGCTATCGGTCGCGCACTCGTTGCAGATGTCTTTGACAGAGACGACACCATAGCGATCTTCGGCCGCCTTGGAGAATGCGCATTGCCCATCGCCGTTCTCGACGGGCAGGGGACATGGGTGCGATACCATCCGGTCTTCAACAGCTTTCTCAAGGAGGAAGCGGGAAGGACAGGGATCGATACAGACTCAATTCTGCAAAAAGCTGCGCGCTGGTTTGAGGCCCGCCATGATTGCGATGCGGCGGTGCGGCATGCTCTTCTGGCGGGCGATACGGGACTGGCCGCAGAGATCATCGAAAATGCCGGCGGATGGCGGCGCGTCTATGCCACCACACGCGGCGGTACGCTGCTGTTTGAAACCTTGATTGCAAAAGCTTCCGATATCACTCTCTCGCGCTATCCCCTAACGACGCTTGGGCTGTCCGTGGTCAGTGCCAAGACCGGTCATCTCGACGCCGCCAACCACTATCTGGCGATCGCCGAACGCGCCTGTACTAGCGAAGAGCTGAAACGCGATTTCCGCGTGGTCCGGGTGCTTCTGTCCCTTTATACGGATCGCTGGGTGACTGCCGGCGATCTTTCGGCTCTGGAAGCAGATCTGGTGCAGGAAGACGACATGGAGCTGATCCATCGTGCGCTGGCGCTAAACATGCTCTCCTACAATTTCCTGATCCGCACGGATCTTGAACGGGCGCTGCACTACGGGCAACTCGCCATGCGGGCGTTTCGAGATGGCGGCGCGGACTTTGGCGCTATGCATCTCTACACCCATATCGGCCAGGCTGCATTCTTCAGTGGCGACAGCTCCGGCGCCGCGGACGCCTATCGCTGCCTGATCGCTGAAGCCCAGGAGAATATCGGCGAAGGTAGCGACTTGGATGCAGTCGGCCAGGTGCTGTTGAGCGAGGTTCTATCGATGCGCGGGGAGCCAGACCCAGGATCTGCCGCTCTGTCCTGGGCTTTGCCGCACCTGGAGCGCCACGATACATGGTTCGATCTGCTTGCGGCGGGCTTCATGGCGCAACAGCGCATGTTCCGGCTGAACGGTGACCTACTCGCGGCCGACGCCGCAATCGACAGTGCGCGGGCAACCGCTCGCAGGCGCGGCTTCGACCGATTGACGAAGCTTATTGATGGCGAACGGGCTACACTCCTCATCGCAGCTGGTGACGTTGAGGAGGCGGCACGCTACGCCGACATGAACGGCTTCCCGATGCGAGGCGGCGGCGCCGATGCCGCCAACAATCTCAGCGTTCACCTGCGCGGTTGCGTTCCTGCCCTGCTCTGGGCGCGAATTCATGCGGCACGGGGCGATCTCGTCCGAGCGCGCAACCTACTGGACAGGCTAGTCGTGCAGCAGGCGTCAAAGCCCCACATCCCGCGCAGGATCGAGCTCGGACTTCTTGATATTCGTCTTCTGCTTTGTGAGGATCGGCAGGACATGGCGGCAACCCGGCTTTCCGATCTCATGCTCTCGTTACCGGTGGCCGAGTATCGGGCGACCATTCATATTGAAGGCGTTGATTTCGCAGACAGTCTGCGCCGGCTCGTCGTTCGCATGGATGTCCCCGCCGTGGTTGCGCAACGCCTCTCCCGAGCTCTTGACCGCCCCTGCAGCGCAACTTCGGCGGCGGGGTCATATAGTGCAACTGAGCCGGGCGGCCTTACCGACCGCGAGCGTAGCGTAATGCGCCTTTTGAGCGCGGGGCTCAGCAATAAGGAAATAGGCCGCAGGCTCGGGCTGAGCGATAATACGGTCAAGTTTCACCTGCGTAACATCTTCGCCAAGCTAAATGTGACAACCCGCACGGCTGCGGTGATGGCCGGACGCGATACCGGCCCGCTTGCGTGACCTGCCCGAATGGGTAGGGTGAGCAAAGTACACTCCCACCCATGTGACAGGCTACCACCGCGCCCTGAACGCTCCTAGTCTTTCCTCCACAAGCGTCAGGGAGGTGAAACTGGTGACCAGCGGCGAGAGACTTGTCGATTCCGTAACGCAGGAGATCATCGAGGGTAAGCTGATGGCGACCGTCGATGAAATGGGAATTGTCATGGCTCGCACCAGTATGAGCCCGGTCATTTACGAGGTCCTCGATTTCGCCTGCGGCCTTCTGACGGCTGATGCCGAACTGGTCGCGCAGATGAACGGCATCACACTATTTACCGGGACGTTCGGCGTGCAGGTCAAATCATTGCTTGAAAAGTTCGCAGGCGATCTCGTGGATGGCGACATCCTGCTCACAAATGATCCTTATGCCGGTGGTACGCATGCCTGCGATTTTGCGGTCGTCAAGCCGCTGTTCGTCAATGGCGACATTCTTGGATACGCGATCAATGTCGCGCATTACTTGGATGTCGGTGGGTCAGTGCCCGGAAGCCTTGCACCCGATGCCACGTCTGTTTTTCAGGAGGGCCTCCGGCTGCCTGGCGTGAAAGTCGTACGCTCGGGTGTTTTTGCGGATGAGATTCTGCACATCATCGGTGAGAATGTCCGACTGCCAGAAATTGCACTTGGTGACTTGAATGCGCAGGTGGCTACAGTCCGGGTGGCCGCTCAAAGGATGATGGAGCTTTGCGTCAAGTATGGCGCGGACATTGTCCAGACTGCTTTTGCCAATTTGCTCGACGAAAGCGAAAAACGCAGTCGCAGTGCGATCGCTTCGCTTCCCGATGGGCGGTACGAAGCCAGCGACATCATTGATGGTGATGGCGTGACCACTGCGCCAATCCCGGTGAAGGTCGTGGTGACCATCGCAGGAGACAGCATTACCGCCGATTTCACCGGCTGTCCGCCGGCTGTCCCCGGACCGATTAATTGCGCCCGTGGTGCGCTACAGTCGGCCGTCAAGACCATCGTCAAGGCCATGGTGGGACCTCAGGATCCATCGAACGAAGGATGGTTCCGCCCGCTCACGGTGATCGCCCCCGCGGGCACGATCTTCACTGCAGAGAAACCCTCCCCGACGGGCTGGTACTATGAGGGATCGGTCCATGCGTCCGAACTTGTCTGGAAGGCGCTTGCTCCGTTGATGCCGTCGCGATTTTCCGCCGGCTCCTACTCAAGCCTCTGTGTCGTCTATATTTCTGGGAAGGACAAAAGCGGCCAACCATTCATTCATATCGAGCCCCAGCACGGTGGTTGGGGCGCCAGTCAGCACCGCGACGGCGCTAGCGCATTGATCGCGCTCACCGATGGGGACACATACAATTATTCGGTTGAAGTCATCGAGGCGCGATTTCCGCTACGCGTCAAACGCTATGGCTTCAATATTGAAGGCGGCACGGGGGCGGGGCGCAGGCGCGGTGGCTTCGGCATTGTGCGCGAATATGAGGTTCTCGGCGACCACGCATCCGCCTATGGCAGCTTTGGACGCACTGCTACGCTGCCGTGGGGCATGGATGGCGGAAGTCATGGCACGGCAAATGTCCTGCAGATCGCACCTGCCGACCAGGGGGTGCCACGATCCCATGGTCGAGTCGCCCACATCGATCTAAAAGCCGGTGACATCCTTCGCGTTGTTACAGGTGGCGGTGGCGGATGGGGCGATGCGCGGCAACGCGAAGCCGACTTGATCGAAAATGATCTGCGCAATGGATTTTTAAGCGAGTTCGACGCGGTTAGCCTCTATGGGTATGAAAGAAGGAAAGAGCAATGATCAGGCTCGCAACCGATGTCGGCGGTACGTTTACGGATCTCGTTGGCTATGATGAGCGTAGTGGCGAACTCTTTACCGCCAAGAGCCTTACCACTGTGCAAGACCAATCGATCGGCATCCTTGATGCGATCGCGACTGCCGAGAACAAGGACGGTCTGCGCACGCGCGATGTCACATTCTTTGCTCATGGCGGAACCACAGTCATCAATGCGATAACTGAACGAAAGGGTGTGCGCACAGCGCTGGTCACCACGGCCGGTTTCCGCGATGTGCTGGAGATCGGTCGCGGCAACAGACCGGATCTCTATAACCTGCAATTCCACAGCCCCGAGCCATTTGTCCCGCGCCATCTTCGTTTTGAGGTCCGGGAGCGACTCGATGCCGCCGGCAATGTTCTCGTGCCGCTGGAAATCGACGATCTACGACCGATCATCGAGCGATGCCAGGCTGAGGCGATCGAGGCAGTTGCCATCCTTTTTCTCCACAGCTATGCCAATCCGGAGCATGAAACCCTGTGCGCCAGCATCCTCGCAGACGCCCTGCCGGGGACAACAGTGTGTGCCAGCCACGAAGTGGCTCGGCAATGGCGCGAGTATGAACGCACGAATACGGTCGTTCTCAATGCCTATGTACAGCCAACTATCCGGCACTATTTCGAGCGGTTGGAAAGCGCGCTGACGCGTCGAAATCTTACCTGCCCCTATTATGCGATGCAGTCGAACGGCGGCATATCAACGTTCGATCAGGCGGCGAGGAGCCCTTTGACGCTCGTTGAGTCCGGCCCGGCGGGCGGCGTAGCTGGCGCGGCCAGGATCGGCAGCGCTCTTGGCGAGAGCGAGGTTCTGTCGCTCGATGTCGGCGGGACGACGGCGAAATGTTCGCTCATCCACGACGGGCGCCCGACGCTGAACGTTGACTACAAGCTGGAACACAGCCGCATCGCACCCGGCCATCCCGTGCAAGTGCCGGTCGTCGATATCGTTGAGATCGGATCGGGTGGCGGCTCCATTGCCCGTATTGACGAACGAGGCGCCTTGCGCGTCGGACCGGAAAGCGCGAGCTCGACTCCGGGGCCAGCCTGCTACGGACGCGGTGGCGAAAAGCCGACCCTTTCAGACGCAATCCTGACCATCGGCGTGTTCGATCCCGCGACCTTTGCCGGCGGCAACATGCACCTCGACAGGCAGAAGGCTGTAGATGCGATCGCAACTGTCGCTGCACCGCTTGGAATGCGCATCGAAGACGCGGCGCTTGCCATCATCGACATTGCCCATGCCAGCATGATCAACGCCCTCAAGCTGGTAACGGTACAGCGCGGCCATGATCCGCGTGATGCGGTTCTCGTCGTCAGCGGCGGGGCCGGCCCCGCGCTGGCAACGCGGCTCGGGCGCGAGCTCGCCGTCAAGGCGACCGTTATACCACCTTATCCCGGCATCTTTTCCGCCTGGGGCATGCTGGCCGCAGAACCTCGTGCGGACTTTCGTGAGACATGGTTTTCCCCCCTTTCGCGGGACGCGCTGGGGGAGCTGGCCCGTCGGTTCGATGGGCTGGAGGCGGAGGCCATCGCCTATTTCGCCAACGGCGAGGACGCCGACATACGCTTCACCTATCGGGTCGAGGCCAGGTATCGCGGTCAGGAGCATGGCGTTTTCACGCAACTGCGGCGCAGTGACGACTTCAATGCCTTTGCCGAAGGGTTCCACATCGCCCACGAGCGTGCCTACTCGTTCAGGCTTTCAGAATCGGCGATCGAGATCACCACGCTGCATTTGGAAGCCGTTCTGAATGGCCCGGTCATCGCCTTGCCGAAAATTGACCGGATGTCGACGTCAGCCGCTTTGACGGGACACAGGAGTGTTTATTTCGGCGGCGATCGTGGCTGGGTATCGTGCCCGGTCTACGCGCGCGGTTTGCTGGCGGCGGGCCAGTCCATATTGGGGCCGATGATTGTCGAGGAGGCTACCGCAACGACGCTTGTTCAGGAAAACCAGAGACTGAGCATCAGTGAGACCGGCGTCCTGATCATCCGCGAGAGCAACGGCGAGGCGGCCTGATATGGCGATATCTATTCAGGTCCACGGCGTGAGCCGGGAATACGGTCCGGTCAAGGCGCTCGATAACGTCTCACTGGACATCAAGGCGGGCGAGTTTTTCACGCTGCTCGGATCCTCTGGGTGCGGAAAGAGTTCGCTCCTGAAGCTCATCGGAGGGTTCGACCGGCCAACAACCGGCCGCATTGCCTTTGACGGCAAGGACGTCGTGGACACACCGGCCAACAGGCGCCCGGTCAACACCGTCTTCCAGAACCTGGCGCTCTTTCCGCATATGAGCGTCGAGCAAAATGTCGCCTACGGCCTGCGCCTTCGGGGCCTTTCGGGCAGGACGTTGTCATCAAAAGTCAACGAAGCACTCGATCTGGTGGAACTCTCGGGCTTTGGCCCCCGCAACGTCAATATCCTGTCGGGTGGCCAAAGGCAGCGAGTGGCGCTCGCCCGCGCGCTGGTCATGGAGCCTGGCATCCTGCTACTCGACGAGCCCCTGACGGGTCTTGACGAACGCCTTCGCCAACAAATGCGGGACGAATTCGGCCGGCTGCACAAACGCACAGGCGCGACCTTCATCCTTGTCACTCACAATCAGGACGAGGCCCTAAGTCTCTCAAACCGGATGGCAGTGATGCACCGGGGGCGGATCGAACAACTGGATACACCGGGCCGCTTCTTCGAGGCGCCGGCAAACGCTTTCGTCGCCCGGTTCGTCGGTATTGACACTTTGCTACAGCCAGAGAGCGTCGTCGTGGCCGGCGCCGGCGGGCACGTGATTGTCGCCGGCCAATCGCTGCCAGTCAACATCGTAGGGCCGGTTGACCCGGCGGGGTCCATAGTTGCCATTCGACCCGATCGTCTGTTTCTGGCGCCGCTTGGTACGCCGCCGACGCTGCTGCTAACGGTCGCGGAAGTTACGTTTCGCGGCCTCCATCATGACCTAAGACTGGCATTTTCGGACGGACAGACGCTCGTTGTCTCGATCAAAGCAGACGTATCAATCGAACGGTTTTCAATCGGGCAGCGGATCCGCGTGGGTCTTGGGCCGAATGCGGCAGTACTGGTTTCAAATCGGGGATTTTCGCCCGCCGCTTGATGATATTCATACGGAAAAACAGTGCATGCAAAAAGCAAAAGGGGAACAAAGATGAAACAGGATGACAGACAGATTCTCTCCCGACGGCACAGCAATGTGCAACGACGCGATTTCGTTAAGTTGATGGGTGCAGGCGGGCTCGCCCTTTCTGCGGCAAGCCTTGGCTTTGCCTCACGCCTTGCTGCGCAGGAGACCAAAACCGTGGCCTTCTGGGCGACGGCGACGCTGGACATCGGAGACAAATGGCAGGAACTTGCCGCTCAAAGCGGAGTTGCTCCTGAATTCACGGACAATGGAAACGATCTCGGTCCGGTTATTGCCCGCTTGGCGGCTGGCAACGCCAATGACCTGTTTGACGTCGGCGGTTTTCAGGGCGGTGCGGAAAAAGAACTGGCGCGCCAGGGCGCCATCATTCCGTGGGATCTTCCTAAGATTCCAAATTACGAGAGTGTCTGGACCTGGGCCAAGGACATTCCGTATCTGAAGCTTGAAGGTAAGCAGTACGGGATTCCGACTGTCGTCAATGCGGACTCCATCATCTATCGTCCGGACAAACTCGGCAAGGTTGACAGCTACGGCGCGATTTTCGATCCAAAGCTCAAGGGCAGGGTCGCAATGGAGGATGCATGGATCAACAGCGCCATCTTTACTGCAATGTATTTGAAGGAAAGCGAAAACAAGCCAATCGCAGATCCGGGAAATCTCAGCGAGTCTGAACTTGGTCTCGTCATGGAATTCCTGATCAAGCACAAGAAGGATGGTCAATTTCGTACGTTTTGGAACGGCTGGGAACAGGGCGTACAGCTCGTTGCTGACCAGGAAGTCGATGCCATGACAGGCTGGGAACCCATCGTTTATGAGGGCCGCAAGCGTGGACTCCAGGTCGAGTATGCAGCCCCTGTAGAGGGTTACGAGGGTTGGGGCAACAACACCGTTCTTCTCAAGGGTGCCGGCGATCGCGGCGTTTCGGATGCTGCCCACGCATTTGTAAATGGGCTGCTTGGCGGCTTCTATGGCTGTGAACTTGGCCAGGCGCGGGGTTATCTCGTCCCGACCGACAACAATTCGGCCTATGCCAAAGCGCACCCGGATCAATACAAGCTGGAGGAAATCGAGAGGCTCGCCAATCACGTCAAGGCGAAGTTCGCTGGGAAGGTCTACTGGCAGAACGCCCGGCCGGACAATTTTCAGCTTTACGAGGAATGGTGGCAGAAACTGCGCAACGCCTAGACCCATTATCGGCAGCGACCATCTCCTGCTCGCTGCCGGCTACCTGGCTACCTGAAGGAAGCGCATGCCCGGACCCCGACCGATGATAACCACGCTCTTGATAACGCCACCGATGGCGGCGATCCTTGCGCTTGCGCTGGTGCCACTTAGTGTCGTCGTTATCTGGAGTTTCTGGAGTTGGGATCCGCAGACCTACTGGATCAGGCCTGATCTGAGCCTTTCTGGATATGCGGCTGTGCTTGAAGCGGGGCGCTGGACCGTCATCGTCTCCACGCTGGTGAAGGCTTTTGCAACGGCATTGATTTGCCTTTTGATCGGGTATCCTACCGCCTATGCGGTCCATTTCCTGGCGGGACGCCGGTTGAGCGTCGTTTTGATGGCGCTTATCACCATTCCGTTCTTCACATCTTATTTGATCCGGTCTTTCTCGTGGCGGCTCGTGTTGGGGCGCACTGGTGCCGTCAACAACGCGCTACAGGACCTCGGCCTCACCGCAGCGCCGCTCGATTGGCTCCTCTTCAGCAATTTTGCGGTTCTGGTCGGGCTGGTCGCCTCTTATCTTCCCTTTGCCATCTTTCCGCTCCTTCTGTCGATGCGCCGTGTCGATCGGACCCTCATGGCGGCGGCACAGGATCTAGGTGCCGGCTTCTGGACAACGATGGCTACCGTTCTCTTGCCGCTGACGGTTTCAGGCATTTTTGCGGGGTTCCTTTTTGTTTTCGTGATGGTGGTGGGGTCTTCGACCGAAGTCCAGATGTTGGGCGGGGCCGGGGCGTCGATCGTATCGGTAATGATCAACGATGTTATGCGTGTCGCAAACTATCCGCTGGCCTTTGCCATCTCGACCATCGTACTCGCGGCTATCTTCGCTCTTGTCCTGATCGGGAACCGGATCTTTAGACTTTCGTCCCTGTTTGAGGATCACGCGCCATGATGCTTCAAGAAGGCTGGGTCAATCGCATTTTCCTCTGGACGGTGACCGTCGTCGGATTGCTCGTGATATACGCGCCACCGCTTTATTTGCTGGCGGTCTCGTTCAATCCGGCCCTTCAGCCGGGTCTGCCGGACGTGTCGGATCTGAGCCTGAAATGGTATCTGGCGCTTCCGAGGGAAGGTGCACTTGTCGGTGCTCTGGAACAGTCACTGATGATCGCGACCGTGACGGCGGTCCTTGCGACGGGGATGTCCCTACTGGCTGCTCTTGCTTACTTCGAGATACGCGCACAGAGAACGACGTGGTTCTTGATAGTGATCCTGCCGATGTTTGTGCCCGGTGCTATTCAGGGGTTGGCATTGTCGGCCGTCTTCACGCACTCAGGTATCAAGGCGTCCGGCCTGACAGTTATCGCCGGTCATTTGCTTTGGGCGATGCCTTTTTCGTTCATTGTCATCTTGACGAGCTTTGCTGCCGTGCGGCGTTCCTATCTACTAGCCGCCGCGGATCTGGGCGCGACGCGTTGGTCTCAGTTTTACGATATCACTCTGCCTTTGATCCGTCCGGGACTGGTGAGCGCTTTTATTTTTTCATTCCTCCTATCGCTCAATGAATTCACACGCGCTTTCTATTTGGCAGGCCGACAAAACACCCTGCCAGTGGCGCTTTTCGGTAAGATGAACTCGGGAGCCTCGCCGGTTATATATGCCATGTCCGGGGCGATTTTCCTTATTTCGGTCGTCTGCGTCGTGATTATAACCGTTTATTCCCTCCTGGCCGCGGCAAGAAAACACTCGGTTTAGAGACTGGAATGACGTGCTCACTACGAGACCAGCAAGGCTTGGATGAGCCGGACCTCGCTGACAATTATGTTCAGCCATCGTCGTCTCGGTATCGCGAAGAAACCTACGAGGAAGGGCGAAATCTGGCCCTAAGTTGAGGTAGCGCATACGATCAAGATAGCTTGCAATCGAGGCCTGCCAGGTTTTGGCATCCCCGGCACGGATCTTGCCCGCCGGGCGCTGTGTGAAACAGATACGTCACACAACTTCAAAAACACCACAGCCGCGATGCACAAAATACCCGCGAAAGGTCTGCAACCCTCCGCTCGTCCGGACCTGGTCCCATGCCGCCATATTGGGAGTGAGTGGGCGGTGTCCATCTCAGCGTCTATCCCCGGCTTAGCAGATCCATGTGAAATGTTGCGTCGAGTGAGCTCATGAAACCTTCAACACAATGCATGTGCTCGGACATTACCCGGCGCACGGCTTGAGCATCCTTGCGCCTCAACGCATCAAGTAGGCCGATGTGAGCACCGATGTTGTGTTGGCCAAACTCGGTATGCTCTCTGAGGCTGTCGGTTCGCCGGATGACCAAGTCACGGGCCAGAGCGTTCAAGAAGCGGCACATCAACACCAGAATCGGATTGTCACACGCCTCGCACAAGATGTCGTGGAACTCGATCTCGACGATGCGACTAGTTTCCCGATCGTCCACTCGGGAGGCCTCTATGCACGTGTCGATATTTGCTTGAAGCCTTGTGAATTGCTCTTCGTTTAACCGGCCTACCACGTTTTCCGCGACCATCACCTCGAGCGTCTTGCGCAATTCGTAGACGTCCTTGAAATCGAGATCCTGGAAATGGAAATATTGGCGCATCTGCTGGATGACCGTTCCCATCGACGTCGCTTGGATTTCCGGGCCGCCGTTTGGACCCGCCTGCATGATCAGCAGTCCTTCAACCTCTAGAGCCTTGAGTGCTTCACGGATCGTGCCTTTGGAACATCCATAGTGTTGCATCAGTACCTTTTCCGGCGGCAGGCGGTCCTTCGGCCCCATATTTTCGCGCGCGATCCAGCGGCGAAGATCCTCGGCGACCTGATCTGATAGCTTGATGCGCCGCATCTTTCGCGCCGTTTGAGGTCGGCTCCCGGCCCCATCCTGCGCTGGTCTGGTCTTTACGGTACCGGTGCCTTGCTCCGGCACGTCTGCTGTTTGGCGTTTAGCCATCGGGTTGCTCCCAGGTCGCGTCCGCGTCGATCGGATAGATCGGTCGCCGCAGCTTGCGGAACGGGAACAGACTGTAATCCGAGCCTGTTACGCCGCCACCGGCACATTCGATCACCGCCTTCGCTAGCGGTTCGAAGACCGGACGGCAATACATACGTGACTTCAGGATCAGATAGGTAGCCGATTGAGGCTCGATGCCGAGCGACGTGAACACCGCCTGATCCCAAGGTTCGTGGGCTTCCTCACAGATCAACACGCGCGCGGTCCCGGTATCGATCACGGCCGAACGTCCCATATCGCAGACCATGCCGGTGTAGATTGGGCCGGAAATTGTGTAGCGACCGTCGCCGAGTGCGCTGATTCGACCCTTGAGCTTGAGCGACGGATCTGGAGGGGAGAACCCATCGGCGAAAATCTTGTTACCAACTTCGATTTCGATTTCGGCTCCCATGCCGGCTGCGAAGGCTTGTGCAACAACTCCGCGATCGTTGATAGGGCCGGCGACGATACCGGTCAGCCCGGCTTTCAACGCCGCTTGCAATACATCCATGTTCTCGCACGTGCCGCCCGACATGCAATTGTCGCCGTGATCAAGCATCAAAACCGGTCCGGTTCCAAAACGACGTGCGGCGGCGCTTGCTAAGCTGATAGACTGGCCGAGCGGCTTCTGATCGTAAACAAAGCCTTCGCGGCGCGACCATGCTTGGCGCGCAATGTCCTCGGCGATCTCGTGCGGACTAAGGTGATGTTCTGTCACTGCGACAATGCTCGCACCCGCGTCATGAATGTCTGCCGCGGGAAAGCCACCGAAGAAACTGACCGCCAGAACTCCGGGCTGCCGTTCTGCCCGGACGGCGCAGTCGATCACCTCGGCCATGGCACCAGGAACGGTTGTGTTCATCGCGAGCGTGTGGGCTATGAGCGGTGGTTGAGCCAGCGCTATCCTTGGCCTTGGTTCGCCACGGCGGATGCGCTCCATGATCGAGCAAACGAGCTCACCGGTCTCAACCATATCGACATGCGGGTAAGTCTTGAAGCCGGCGAGCGCATCGCAGTTTTCAATCATGCGCTGCGTAATATTGCCATGCAGGTCGAGCGCCACACCAATCGGAATGCCTTGCGCTGCATTCCTTACTCTGCTCAACAGTTCGCCTTCGCCGTCGTCATAGCTCTGTGTGACCATCGCACCATGGAGATCGAGCAGGATCATATCACAGCCCTTGGACACGTCTGCGAGGATCGCGGTGCTCATGGCCTCGAAGGCGCTATCGTCTACCGGCCCGCTGGGCCAAGCATGGGCTATCAGCGGGCAGGAGATCTCAGCGCCTACGCGTTCGGCGTAGGCGTGGAATGCTCCCAGCGCAGCTTTCATTCCGCGTGATTCATCCACCGCCCGTTCGCCCCAAGTCGGACGGAAAGCCGCAAGCGGCGTTAGTATGGGTGAGAACGTGTTCGTCTCGTGATTGAGACGAGCGATGACTATGCGCAATGCATTGCTCTCCTATTTTTCCAATGTCTCGGTCCATCGCCAGCTATTTGACGCCTACGCCAGGTCGAGTGCAGAAATTGCATCCCGTAGGCGCATTCTTCAGACGTCGAGTATTCGGCGGGGTTGTGGATTAGACCACCGGCGCAGGGCACGAAGATCACGTTGGTTGGCGCAACCGCCGCGACGACGGCGATCGGGGCGAAGTCCAGGTTTCTTCCGTGTAACTGGGCAAACATGTCGCTCACTTCGCCCACGATAACGCGCAAGCCAAGTTCGGCCACCCAGTCAGCCAACGATTGCGCGCCGTCGCGTCCTCCATAGACAATGACAGCCGCGCGATGTCACCGTCGGCTGTGCCGCAGATCCTCGCTGTTTCCAGCAGGCTGCCACACAGCCGGCCTGCGTCTATAGGGAGGCTGGACATGGCTTATTCTGCCTTGACGCCGAGATATCTATCCCGGGCTTTGCTGTCTGCGATGAAGTCCCGGGCCGAGGCCTGATAGACGATGCGGCCGAGCTCGATGATGTGATGGCGATTGGCGAGTGCTGTACAGACCGCGAGGTTCTGCTCAACCAGAAGGATTGCGATCCCCGCCGCTGCGATCTTGCGGACCTGGTCGACGATTTCCTCGACGATGACTGGCGCAAGGCCTTCGACTGGTTCGTCGAGCATCAGCAGCTTCGGCCCCGTGAGCAGTGCGCGGGCGATTGACAGCATTTGTTGCTCTCCTCCCGAAAGCTGGCCGCCACCATTGCGCTTGCGTTCTTCCAATCGGGGGAAAACGGCGTAGATGTCTTTAAGCGACCAGGGCGACCCCTTGCGCTCGGCAATACGGAGATTTTCCTCGACCGAAAGCAGCGAGAAAATGCCCCGATTTTCTGGAACCAGGGAAACACCTGCTTGCGCTATCCGGAAAGCCGACTGGCCTGTGAGGTCGCGGCCAGACAATTGCACGCTACCCCGTGCCGGGCTGACCAGGCCGGCGATACTCTTGAGCGTGGTTGATTTGCCGGCGCCGTTGCGGCCAAGCAGCGTGACCACTTCGCCTTCTTCGACCGAGAGGGAGACACCCTGCAAAATGTGGCTTTTGCCGTAATAGCTGTGAAGATCCTCTACCTTGAGAAGTGCGCTCATGCGATATCTCCGGTGATCATGTTGCCGAGATAGGCGCGCTGCACCTCCGGGTCGTCGCGAACGACAGCCGGCGTACCCTCGACCAACTTGCGCCCGAGCCGCATGACCGTAATCGTATCCGAGATGTTCATCACGATGCCCATGTTATGCTCGATGAACAGCACCGTATGGTCGCGGCCGAGGTTGCGGATCAGCGCCTTCATTTCCTCGATATCCTCGATCCCCATTCCGGACGTCGGTTCGTCCATCAGGATCAACGACGGGCGTGAGGCCATGGCCATACCGACCTCCAACCGACGCTGCTGGCCATGTGACAGCTCGCCTGCTGGCCGGCGGGCGACGCGGGTGAGGCCGAGCCTTTCCATCACCTCGCTAGCGGTCGCAAGCGCGGCTTGGTTGCTTTCCGCGCTTCGCCACGGAGCGAGCGCTTGCCAAGGCGTCTTGCCCTGTGCGGCAAGCCGGAGGTTCTCAGCGACATCGAGCGTTGGGAAAAGGCTCGTCACCTGGAAGGAGCGAGCGATGCCGTGACGCACGCGTTCGTCGTCGCGTGTGCGCGTGATATCCACGCCATTGAGCACGATCGAGCCGGACGAAGGCATGACCCGTCCGGTCAATGCGTGGAACATGGTCGTCTTGCCCGCGCCGTTCGGGCCAATAATGGAATGGACCGAGTTGCGACGGATATCGAGGTCGACATCGGCGAGGGCGACGAACTTTCCGTAGGAGACACCAAGGCCGCGAGTGGACAAAGCCATGGATGAATCGGAACCTGGATTTATCATATTGAATGCTCCTCGGTCCGGGGTTGGCGTTTGTTTGCTGTTGTCCCTGCGTAAGCCAGCCAGATCTTTTCTACCAAACCCCACAGGCCCTTTTGCAGGAACAGCGCAACGAGAATGAGTGCCGCGCCGAGAAGGAGCAGCCAGCGTGGCCAGATTTGCGACAGCCAGTCCGCCAGCAGCATGTAAGCCGATGCGCCGAGAACTGACGCAAACAAAGAGGTGGAACCACCGATGATCGTCATGATCAGGATCATTTCCGAGGTGTGGTATTCAATATTCGACAACGGTGCGACGCCGATCAGCATCGCGTGCAGAGCGCCGGCGTAGGCAGTGACCGCGCCAGAGATGGCGAAGGCCGCGGTCTTGAACGCCTTGACGGGAAACCCGATGGCAGCGGCGCGCTCCGGATTGTCGCGCACCGCAATGAGCGTGCGACCGAATGTGGACTGCGTCACGCGAAGCATCATGGCGAAGAGGACCAGGAACGATAACGCCACGAAGATATAGTAGGTCCACGGGGTGTTCAGAGCGTTGCCCGCTGGACGCGGCACATCCAGCAGGCCGTTGTCGCCACCCGTGATCCCTGAGAACGTGTAGGCGAGGAAGTAGAAGAACTGCGCAAAGGCGAGCGTCAGCATGACGAAGTAGACGCCCTGGCGCCGGATCGACAGCCATCCCACGATGGCGGCAATCAATGCACCGAGAACGCTTGCCAACGTCAGCATCAGCCAGGTCGGCAAACCGTAGCGAGTGAGGAAGATGCCGGCGGTGTAGCTGCCGACCCCGAAGAAAATGCCCTGTCCAAAAGACAGCAGGCCTGTGTAGCCGAGCAAAAGGTTGCAAGCCGCTGCAACCAGCGCAAAGATCAGGATCTCGGATGCATGGATGCCGGATTTGAGGAAGAGTGGCAACAGCACCACAGTTGTGAGCGCCAGTGCGAACTGGACGATGGGTTTGTTGATCGCGAGCATGGATCAAGCCCTCCCAAACAGGCCACGGGGCATTATGACAATGACCGCCGCCATGCAGATGTAGATCATCAGCCTGGCGCCTTCAGGCCAGATCGTAGCCATCAGCGATTGCACAACGCCGACCAGTATCCCTGCGACCAGCGCCCCCACATAGGAGCCCATTCCGCCTATGACCACGACGACGAATGCGATTGCCAGCGCTTCGACGCCCATGAACGGCTCGACGCCGCGAATGGGAGTGGCCAGTGCTCCAGCGAGGCCAGCGAGCCCGGCGCCTGCGGCGAAAACCGCCGTATTGATGCGCAGGGTGTTATAACCGAGCAGCGCCATATTGTCGGCGGACTCAGAGCCCGCGCGCACGATGGCTCCAAGACGCGTACGCTCAAGCGCCCAGTAAAGTGCAAGAGCCAGGGTCGCGGTGAAGCCAATGGTGAAGAGGCGATACTTGGGATAGATGAAATCGCCCCAGATTACGACGCCGTTTAGGCCGTCAGGTGCAGCGACATTGCCGCCGAGCGGCCCCCATAGGATGATGACGAGTTCCTGGACGAATAGCGCCAACCCGACCGTGACCAATATGTGGAACGTGTGGGGCAGCTTGTAGATTTTGCGCAGCAGAAGCGCTTCGACGGCTCCGGCCACGATTGCCACGATCGCGGCCGCCAGCACCATGGCCAGCCAGAGGTTCATTCCCCGCTCGACGAGATCGTAAGTCAGATATGCGCCGAGCAGGAAGAAGGCGCCATGGGCGAAGTTCACGAATTGCAGAAGGCCGAAAATAATGGTCAGACCGACGGCAAGCAGGAAGTAAAGCATGCCGAGCCCGACGCCGTTCAGCACCTGGAAGAAATAGGTCAACGGACATCTCCCGTGAATATTGGAGAAACTGCATGGCGCGCCCTGCCGACGGGGCCGACAGGGCGCTGGTCGTCCACCGTCGCTATCCAAGCTTGCAGCCGGCAGCCTCCGGGGTCAGGAACGACTGGCCTGTCGAAACGATCTCCGCATAGTCGTCCTTATCGGCCATGCTGGCCTTCGCGCGCGCTTTTAGCAGGTAGTAGTTCTTCAGGACTTGATGGTCGCCAGCGCGGATGGTTTCTTCACCCGTAAGGCCAGCATAGGTCAGGCCCTCCAATGCCTTGCGGACCGCAGGCCCGTCATCCGATCCTGCCTTCACTGCGGCATCGATCATAAGCTTCGTGCAAATATAGGAGCCTGCGAGCGAATAGTTCGGATTGATACCGTATTTTGCCTGGGTGAGTTTGGTCAGCTGCGGGTTTAACCCAGCGTCGACCGTATGCCAGTACTGTGCTCCGAAATAGATGCCCTCGCAGAGATCGGCGCCAAGCGCCTCGAACTGCTCCAGGCCCGATGCCCAGGCCACAACAATGGTCATGCGTTCCTTCATGCCGAAGGATACGGCCTGGCGCAGGGTATCGGCACATTGAGCGCCAAAGTTCAGGATCAGCAGCACGTCCGGCTTTGCCGCCAGCGCGTTTGTGAGATAGCCGGAGAACTCCTTTTCGGTCAGCGAATGATAGCTGTTGCCAACCAACTCCAACTGCTTCTCCGCCAATACATCTTGCGTCGCCTTGAGGAGGCCTTCTCCGAACACATATTGCGGAGTGATCGTGTACCAACGCTTGGCGTTCGGCAGCGCATCGATGATCGGGCGGACGGTTCGATTGACGGCGCCGAAAGTCGGCACGGACCAGCGGAACGTTGCCGCGTTGCAGTCGCTTCCGGTGATTTCGTCGGCACCTGCGGTGGTGATGAAGCTCGACGAGCCCTTTGCCGTCTCCTTGCCCATGGCAAGCGATTCAGATGACAGGATGCCGCCGGCGAAGAGCTTGATCCCTTCTTGCGCCATCGCATCCTGCACCTTTCGCACAGCGGTTGCGGGTTTGCCTTCTGTGTCGAGGTCGAAAGTTCTCACCTCACGCCCGTAGGCCGCGGCGGCTTCCTCGGCGGCCAGGATCGCGCCCATCGACGCGAATTTGCCGTTCGCGGCATTGCCGCCGGAGATTGGCACCGGGATCCCGACCTTGATCGGATCGCCGGCGGCGCGGGCGCGGGTGATCAGCGCAGGGCCGGCAAGCAGGGCGCCAGCGACACCCGTGAGCAATGTTCGTCTGTCTAGCATGGTAGTTCCCCTTTTGGTGTTGTTATGCGAACTATACGTATAATTATGATCATTTGTCTAGATGCGTTTGTAAGGGCACGGCATCGGGCCCTTCTGATCGCGGATCATGTACCGACCAAAATATGGCAACCTGAACAGCGCACTGAAATCCAAAACGGCTTTTGCTGTTGGCAGTTCTTTCCGACGGGCAGTTGTCTGCCAGCTGGCTCGCGGCGGCGGTCGAGCTGACGATTGGAATACCTTCATAAGCTCGTCGAAATCGGAGTGCGCACTTTGAGCGCCAAGTCCGCAGGCAGGCGCTGTTGCGTTGCTTCTCCACAGACCACTTTCAAACACATGGAGCTCCAGGCCGAGCAGGCGGCACAGATATCTCGTAATGTCCCCTGTAACGTCAGTGGGCGACGCCCGAGCTTTAATAGCCAATCCAATGTATCGGAAAGAAAAGGCCCCGCCGCTGTAGCGGCGAGTATCGCACCCAGACGGCGCAGTGACCGCGGGGATTGCGTCCAACGGAAACTGCACACCTGGGCTATCGGCCAAGCGCAGGGGAGGGATGGTCTGTTTCAGCGATTCCGGTACGCTCCGAAAAAAATCTTGGCTACCAGCGGACCAGCCTATCGGTCAAACCGGGCGGGAACCGGCACTGGTCGCTTGCGCGGCAGCCGCCGCACATTCTACTGTTACCATGGCGATCTCGGCGACGGCCTCATGCGACAAAGCATAGATCGCAGACGTCTCGATGACGTTGTCGGGTCCAATTATTGACTCTGTTGTCCGCCCGGTGGAAAAGAATGTATGGTTTGAGAGGGAAAGCAACCCATGGCTGATGAGAACGATACTGTTACCACGGAGACCGCATCACCGGCGGAAGTAGCGCCGCTTAAAAAGCGTCGAGGGCCGCGGCCGAAGAATGTCGTTTTAGGCACAACAGCTGAAACACCGGAGGCAGATGCTGCCCAGACGGTAAGGGGACGCAGGAAGGGCGCAGACAAATCTGCAGACGGCAAGGCCCCGGGAAAGGCGCCAACTGTTGCCAAGAGCAAGGCAAAGAACGTTGCCAAGAGCACCGGGAAAGCCCCTGCTGCAAAGCAAACGATTGAGACGCTGGTTCCAACTCCAGTTCTCGACGACATTGCTGATCTTCTTCAGCTTGAAGAAGAGAATGCTCGGCTCCGCAAGGCGCTGTCCGAAAAACTGCGGGCTGAGAATACCGAACTGCGCAAGCGGTTAGGTCTTGCCTGACCATACGGTGAAGGGCCGATCGAATTGCTCGATTGGCCCCCCGCGATCGCATTGTTGCTGGAGTTCCTTTGGGGATTGTAGGAATGGATGCCGATGGCATTGCTTGGGGTAACGGCGCACCATGAAATCACCATGGAAGTATCTGGTTCAGCTGACGTCTCTGGGACGGACGGTTAAGGAGCCGGAGGGCCCGCGTGAAATCAAGACCGAGAAGTCGGAGGGCGTTGTTGCCAACCGGATCGTGGAAGTCCCGGACGGGGTTGTTGGCGATCGCGGTGCCGCAACCACCGACACTACTGTTGTCGCAGTTGACCGAAATGAGGGGGCGCCGATAACCACGCTCGATCGGGCAAGTGCCAACGAACACGCAGGACCACCGCCGACGAAGAGGCGACGTCGCAGGAGGAAAGCGAGCGCCAGCGATGTTGCGGTGGCAAACGTCGTTGAATACGGAGATGGTGAGAGCGGCGCTCCCCATCCGCCGATAACCTTCATCGATGAAATGACCATACTGGACGAGGATATCAGGCAACTGAGACGCCGGCTGTCAGAAAAGTTGCGGTTGCAGAACACGCAGCTCAAGAAAATGCTTGCGCGGTTTCACACCCTAAGCTGATGGCAAATACTTCAAAGTGTAGACGTAAGACTTCGAACCTTTCCGGCTGACCCAATCGCCCTCAGGCGGATGGTCTCCTTGTTGGTAGTGTGTCCACGGTCGCCCCATACAAGTGTTGCTTGCTTGGTCCCAGGCAATCCGGCCCCATTCCGAACGATATACAATCCAGAGGTCTTGGTCTTGTCGCTGGTAACCCGATTGCCCGTCGGCCATCTGTTTTCGGATGAAAGTGTAAATCAGGTCGTCGCTTAGCCTTCGCAGCTGGAATATTCCCCGGCGATCATTACACTGCATCGAAATTTGCTTTGAGTATTATTACAAATTCGAATTATCGTTAATCACGGTGCGTGCCGAGTTTTTTGGGGGGGCGTGTTAAACGCCTATTTTCAAAACCTGCATCGACGATCACGCGTTCGGATTTTCAGGCGCCATATGCGCAAACCTTGCTTCCTTCAAAAGGCGTTTGCATAAGGCTTGTTGTGCCCCCTTCGGGTCCCCGAATGTTCGTCCTGGCTAAAACAGACAGTGCCGTCTTCGGGCAAGCGGGCCTCCTGGTTGGGCTGCGAAGTGCAGGGCCCGCCGACGGTGGTAGATCGCCCTCGCACTTGGGAGGGTCAGGGCCCCCATTGTCGCCAACCGCGGCAAAAATGCCACCGTTCCCTGACCTGGAAGACCTCAACGATGCGCCAGATAGAAAGATGTCAACTAAGCTCGAAAGGAAACAACCCGCTGACGCTGCTCTCCCAAACCGGCGATGCCCAATCTCATGACATCCCCCGGCATTAACCAGATTGGCTCGGGTTTTACGCCCATCCCTACTCCTGGAGGTGTCCCGGTTGCAATGATATCGCCCGGGTACAACGTCATGTAGCCACTGACGTAAGCGACCAGCGTCTTAACGTCGAAGATCATGGTTTTGGTGTTGCCGTCCTGCATGCGCTTGTCATTCACGTCCAACCACATCTTGAGATCCTGAGGATCGGCTACTTCATCAGTGGTGACGAGATATGGCCCCACCGGACCGAAGGTATCGCAGCCTTTTCCCTTGTCCCATTGAGAGGATTGCAGTTGGAAGGCCCGTTCGGAAACATCATTGACAATGCAGTATCCGGCGACGTGCGATAGCGCGTCTGCTTCTTCGACATAGCGAGCTTTTGTGCCAATGATGACGCCAAGTTCAACCTCCCAATCCAGCTTCGTTGAACCTCTTGGCTGAATAACGTCATCGTTGGGTCCGCTCAGGGCCGACAGCGCCTTCAAAAAGATGATGGGCTCCGTCGGCTCTGAGAGGCCAGATTCGCGCGCATGATCAGAGTAGTTCAAGCCGATACAAATAAACTTTGACATGCCTTCAAAAGGAGTGCCAAAGCGCGGCTTTCCTTCCACAATAGGCAAAAGTGCAGGGTCGATCATTGCAAGCCGTGACAGACCATCAGGAGATAGGCATGCCGTGTCGATTTTCTGCACATGCCCCGAAAGATCACGCAGCCTTTCGTCACGATCAATCAACCCGGGCCTTTCTCTGCCGTAGGGTCCAAATCGGCATATCTTCATTGGGCGTTCCACATCGGTTACCGGCTTACAAACCAGCGCGGTTTTTACCGCGAACGTCTGGATTGACCACGTTTGTCGGCCAACGGCGGCACAGGACATGTTGAACTTCCGACGGCGCCCCTGATTGGAGACCGATCATAGAATCCTCACTGTACCAAGCCGAGTGCGGTGTGATGATCGCATTAGGGCGATCGCGCAGAGGATGCGGATTTGGCAAGGGTTCCGGGTCGGTGGTATCCAACGCACAGCCCGCAATCAATCTCTCGTCGAGGGCGCGCACGAGCGCGTCTGTATCAACGATTGGGCCGCGAGCGACGTTGATTAGGTGGGCAGTAGGCTTCATCAATTTAAACGCGTCGTCTCCAATAAGGCCCCGCGTTTTCGGAGTGAGCGGAGGATGCAGCGATACAACGTCCGAGATGCGCAGCAATTCTTCAAATGCCACCTTTGAATGGGGGCTGGAAGCCAGGGACGCACCCACGAATGGATCGTAAAAAACCACGCGCATCGCAAATGCCTCGGCGCGTCGAGCCACTGCCCTGGCGATATTTCCGAAACCCACCAAGCCTAACGTCAATCCGGATAGACGATGTATCGGCTTGCCGGAAGAAACGTCCCAGCTTCCATTCCGAACTTGACGGTCGAAGAAGGTGATCTTGCGAAGACTGGCGAGGAGCATCGCCATGGCGTGATCGGCGACTTCTTCGACGCAATAGGTGGGATTGTTGGTCACAATTATCCCAGCCGCAGTCGCAGCGTCAATGTCAATCGTATCAACACCGATTCCGTAGCGCGCAATGATCTTACAGTTGGGCATAGCCGCCATAACATCTGCCGTGATCGGCCCAGCATAAGTGTTCAACAATGCATCACAGTCGGTAGCTTCATTGACGAAGTCTGCTGCTGACTTTGTCTGGAGCGGACGGAGTACAGCGTATTCGTCCAAAAGCCGATGTTCGACATCAAGCGAATTCCACACATAGTCTGTCAAGACGACTTTGGCTTTTCTCATGCGTGAACCTCCAAAGGGGACCCAAATGAAGCCGTGGCGCTGTGTGGCGCACATTGTGCCATTTCAGTGAACGGTCGCGCCAACTGATATCTGAGATATTTGTTTGTTGACGTCAAGTGGAATGTTCTCTATTGGTGCTTCATCAGAAAGGTATGAAGTGTCGGGCACGGAGGTCGTTGTGACCAGGGATCTTCAGTTTTTCATTGGTGGGAAATGGTGCGATCCAATTCATTCGCGCGCATTTAACGTCATCGACCCATCCAGCGAGGAAACGTTTCGCACCATCAGTCTGGGCTCGAATGAAGATGTTGAGCTCGCAGTCGCCGCCGCTAGGAAGGCGCTGCCTTCCTATAGTGCCACGAGCATCGCCAACCGCGTTGACTTGTTAAAGAGTATCGCGGCTATCTACGAGCGTCGCAAGGAACACCTCGCGTACGCTGTCCATCGTGAGATGGGTGCCCCGATGGGTCTGGCCAGAAGCGCTCAGGTTGCATTGGGTGCGGCGCACCTAGCAAAAATGATAGAAATCTTGCCGAAGTACGCGTTTTCTCAACGCCGCCGGTCTTATCATCTTCATAGGGAGCCAATCGGTGTATGCGCGCTAATCACGCCGTGGAATTGGCCGTTGAACCAGATAGCCGCGAAAGTCGCGCCCGCACTAGCTGCAGGTTGCACAGTCATCCTCAAGCCAAGCGAATACGCTCCCATAAGCGCTATCGTCTTTGCCGAGATCCTGGAAGAAGCGGGCATCCCCGCTGGTGTCTTCAACCTGATCAATGGCGACGGACCTGGTGTGGGCGAGGCCTTGGCGCGGCATCCCGACGTCGACATGGTTTCCTTCACGGGCTCGACGCAGGCCGGCGTTCGTGTTGCTCAGTTGGCGGCGGAAACCGTAAAGCGTGTGTCGCAGGAACTTGGTGGTAAGTCTCCAAACATCATCCTTGAGGATGCGGACATAGAATTGGCCGTGATGAAGGGGGTGGTATCGTGCTTTGGCAACAGTGGGCAATCGTGTAACGCGCCGACGCGAATGTTTGTGCCGGCAGCGCGGCGGGAAGAGGCGTACAAGATAGCAGCGAAAACCGCAGAAGCTTTTTCCTCCGGATCCGGTACCCCTGCCTTGGGACCTGTTGTCAACAAGCGGCAATACGATCGGATTCAGGGTCTCATTCAAGCTGGCATTGACGAAGGCGCCACTCTGCTTGCAGGCGGGAAAGGAAAGCCGCACGGGGTCAGTCGAGGCTTCTTCGTCCGACCGACGGTTTTTGCCGATGTCGGCCACGACACGCGCCTGTCGCGCGAAGAGATTTTTGGGCCGGTTCTGAGTATAATTACGTATGAGAACGAAGAAGATGCGATCCGGATGGCGAACGACACAGTATACGGATTGGCTGCTTACATTCAGTCCTCTGATGAAAAACGCGCAAGGAAACTGGCATCGGAGTTGAAGGCTGGCAACGTATACATCAATTACCCAGCCTGGTCTCCTGACATGCCGTTTGGTGGTTATAAACAGTCCGGAAATGGACGCGAATTTGCGGAATTTGGTCTTGAAGACTTTCTGGAGGTCAAGGGAGTTATTGCCTCAACTGCCCTTAGCGAACGGAGAGCCTGATGACTGCGCTGGAAAGACCCAAGTCGTTGACAGAACGGGTTTGCGACGAGCTGCTGACATCGATCATGGACGGGACGATCCCTTTCGGTCGACTTCTCAGTGAGAAGGCGCTGGCCTCGCAATACGGGACCAGTAAGACACCCGTACGGGAAGCCTTTGTTAGTCTCCAGTCGCTTGGTCTCGTAGAAGTTCTTCCGCAAAAAGGGTGTTTGGTCTTCTGTCCGACAATCAAGCAGGTCGAAGAACTTTGCGAAGTACGCATCATCCTTGAAAGCGCGGCAATTCGGTTTTCCATGGCCCATCGCAAGAAGGACTTTTTGGAGAAACTTCAGCAAGCTCACCTATGTGCCCAAGAGAAGGCCAAGTCAGGGCCAGTAAAAGAATACAACGCCTTTGACGACGGTTTCCACGAAGTGTTCTTTGCCTGCTGCGACAATGAAGCCCTACGCAGTGCTTACGATCTTTTCCGGCCCAGAATTCAGACGCTGCGGATTAATCTCCAGTCCACGCACAGTTACCTGATCGCGATGTCAGTAGATGATCACGGGGAGATCGTAGAGCGGTTGAAAGCCGAGCAAGTTGAGGAGGCCATCGCACTCGTCTCCGTGCATGTACGCCGGATGAGCAACGCATATGCTTCAAACTGGGCGCAGTTGATGAAGACAGCACCAGAGCCTTAGGCGTAAGCGCTCGCCCCGAAGCAACCGAACTGTGACTATGATGGCGGTGAGGAGCCGCTTGCCGATGGGTATACGGGTGTTCCGCCCTTCGCTGCGTGTAGAATTGCAGCTCGACTGGATTTCTTGGCAAACGAGTTGGGCGCATGTCTCACAAACGGCGTGCGTTCTGGCCGGCAACTGGAGAATCCACGCAACTGCTTGGAAGCGACCAATCCTAAAGCGAAGAGCAAGGATAACGACATGGACTTCGGCAAATCAGTAAGAATTTCGGATATTTGTCTTCTGGTCGACGATATAGACCGCACCGTGGATTTTTATGTTGACAAGCTTGGGTTTGAACTGCGTCGGCAGGCAGAAGGCTTCGCTGATTTCAAGGGTAATGGCGTCACCCTTGCAGCTTGGGAGCTCAACCACATTAACGCCCACGCCGGAGTTTCAAATCGACGCGCAGACGAATGCGTTCACAAGGCCTGCGTGGCAGTGGAACTTGAGCGCCCGGCCGATGTTGACCGCTATTACGGGGAACTCTCCGCAAAGGGAGTACCCTTCTATAGTCCGCCTGATGACTACGTCTGGAACGCGCGGTGTGCGTATTTCACCGATCCGGACGGAACGTTATGGGAGATCTATGCGTGGCTTGAGGGCGGGCCGGAAGACTACCACAAAGTCAGCTAGAACCGGCCTTGCAGTTTGCACCATCCGCAAAAACAATGGGAACAAGGAGCAGCATGATGGCGTACGATACATTCTCATTGAATAGACGTAACCTCTTGAAAGGTGCGCTTGGCGTTGCAGCGTTTGCGCCTGGCATCCAACTACTTCTTCCGAAGGACGCTCATGCCGCTGCAAAAGTGGTCATCCAGTATGACTGGCTCGTATCGAATGGACAGATCGGCGACGTAATTGCCGCACAAAACGGCTATTTCAAAGAAGCAGGGCTCGACGTCGAATTCAGTCCCGGCGGCCCGAACTCCGCTACCGTGCCGCCGGTCATCTCAGGTTCGGCTTTGCTGGGGCAGTTCTCAGAGACTCCTCAGCTTTTTTCTGCGCGTGCCAGCGGAATCCCGGTCAAGATCTTGGCTTGTGGATTCCGCACTGGTCCCTATGCTTTGACCTCAAAACCATCCAAGCCTTTGAAGTCGGCTAAAGATCTCAAGGGTTTGAAGATTGGAATCCAACCAACAGCGCGTTTCGTCATCGAGGCGATCGCTGCCAAAAACAGTATCGACATCGCGGATCTCCAAATCATCAATGTCGGTTTCGACAAGGGGCCGTTGGTGCGTGGGGAAGTCGATGCCTTGGGTGGCTGGATTACCAACACGCAAGCCCTAAGCGTCGTGGGGGATGACCGGATAGACCTTTTGGTTCGTGACCTGGGCCTAAATTCTTACGCCGACGTTTACTTTTCCACCGATACGGTGATCGAGGAGAGCGCTGACGTCCTTGCAAAATTTGTCGGCGCGGTGGCCAAGGGCTGGGGCTGGGTTCATGCCAACCCGCAGGAAGCAGTCAGGAAGCTTGTTGCTGCCTATCCACAGCTGGACGCCGGTTGGGAAGCCAAAACCATCGACCTAGTCCTGAAACTCAGCTTCGATGCCGACACCGCCAAAGGAGGATGGGGAACATTCAATCCAGCATCTCTCGAAGAACAAATCGCGCTCTATGATAAGATCGGCCAGTATCCAAACGGGCGCCCGGCTCTGGATGATGTAATGACGACGAAGATCCTCGAGCTTTGCGCGGCTGAGCGGCCGAAGCTCGATGCACCGGCGATCTGAGACGAACAAACTGATGTCCTTTGCCATAAACTCAAAAGCTCTTGACGTCGGATATCAAGGTGTCAACAGCAACATAACGGTCCTTTCGGGCCTCGATCTTAAAGTCGAGACCGGGCGGTTCTTGTCGATCCTTGGACCGTCCGGCTGCGGCAAATCGACGTTCTTGCGGGTCGTGGCCGACCTTCTAAACCCGCTCGCCGGTCATCTGGAGGTTCTCGGTGGAAGCCCGTACGCGGCGCGCAGCCGCCGAGACGTCGGTTTCGTGTTTCAGGAGCCGACGCTGTTGCCGTGGCGCACCGTGCGTGACAACGTTCTGCTGCCGGTCGACGTCGGAAGGGCGAAATTGACGCGGTCGATCACCGACCGGAGCGACGAGCTACTGGAGCTGATGGGGCTGACACCCCTTGCCAAACGTTTGCCGCATGAGCTTTCCGGAGGTCAGCGCCAGCGTGTAGCGATCGCGCGGGCTCTGCTCGGCGAACCACGTCTCCTACTGATGGACGAGCCTTTCGGCGCGCTCGATGAAATCACACGAGACCGCCTGAATGATGAGTTGCTCAATATTTGGCGGCAGACTGCAACGACGGTTCTTTTCGTCACCCACTCCGTGATGGAGGCTGCTTATCTTGGGGAACGCGTGATCGTCCTTGCCGCCAATCCCGGTCGCGTCGTGTTTGACCTGGACATGACCGCAACAAAGCAACCGGGTAATCGGTGCCACCGGGAGGACAGCAATATCGTGCAGGCGATGGGAACATTACGAGCGGCTCTGGAGCGTGCATCATGAACCAGTTCTTCAGTTTGCGGCTAGCCAACCTCCTTTTGCCTGCGGCTGGCGCATTTTCGATCCTTCTCGTCTGGCAATTCATTGTTCCGCTTGTCGGAGTTCCACCCTACATCCTGCCGACGCCTGGCCGCATCGCTGGGGTGTTCCATTCCCAGAGCATACTACTTTTCACTAACTTCTGGCCGACCGCCCTCGAGGCAACCGTAGGCTTCCTGCTCGGAAATCTTGCCGCCATTTTGATGGCCATCGTCTTCGTCCACAGCCAAACGCTGCGGGATATGTATTTTCCCATTGTTCTGTTCTTCAATACAATCCCAGTGCTCGCACTCTCACCGATTATTATCCTGACCTTCGGTCTCGGCATGACACCCAAGATAGTTATTGCCGCGTTCATCTGCTTTTTTCCAACACTGGTGAACATGATCCGCGGACTGGAATCGGCCACCGCCAATGAGCGGGAACTCTTCCGTGTCCTTTCGGCAAGCCGCTCCGAAGTGTTCTGGCGTCTAAGGTTCCCGCGATCGCTGCCCATGCTATTCGCATCACTTCGTATCGCCTCGGCGACGGCCGTCATCGGCGCTATCGTTGGCGAATGGATAGGGTCGGAGAGGGGGTTGGGCGCACTGATCATTCAGGCTACTTTCAACTATCAGTCAGAGCGCCTCTACGCGGCGATCGCGCTATCTTCCGCGCTTTCCATTGTGCTTTTCGCGCTCGTTGTCCTGGTGGAACGTCGCATCCTTAAGTTTGAGGGTATATCCCCGTGAAATTTGACCTACTTGTTGGCGACGCAGGCTTGGTCTTAGATGTGGGCGGAAATGCGCGAGCGGCGGCGCATCAGATTGTTATCTTTGATTT
Source organism: Ensifer sp. YR511 (assembly GCF_900103045.1). Classification (NCBI taxonomy): domain Bacteria; kingdom Pseudomonadati; phylum Pseudomonadota; class Alphaproteobacteria; order Hyphomicrobiales; family Rhizobiaceae; genus Ensifer; species Ensifer sp. YR511. The sequence goes on along the minus strand of NZ_FNGR01000024.1, from coordinate 7,362 downwards.
TTGTTAATATCAGACGCAATCGTCAGCTACCGGCGCCGCGCTAAAGGTTATCGAAGGCTATATAGTTATTATCAACCAGCACATGGACGCGATCGCTACGTCCGCAAGGGAGCAATCAGTCGGCCTGGGAGAACTCAACACAGCAGTCAACCAGATGGATCAGGTAACTCAACAGGACGCTGCATAGGTTGAAGAAACCAGCGCCGACGGCGCTACACTTGTCTATGAGAGTGTTAAGTTGCGGGAATTGATCTCGCAGTTCCGATTGCGTTCCGTCGCAGTCATCGCCTTTGATGGCCGCAGCTTAAAACCACCGTGCGTCGGCATCTCCAGTCCACAGAAAGGCTGGTCAGGTAAAACAAAACATTTTCGGGAAAGGCTGCCCTAAAACAAACCTGGGAGGATTTTTGATGAATGTTCATGGCCGCCTGATGCGCATGCTGGACGTTACATTTGGGATCATCGCATTCCGTTTACACAATCAAGAGTACTGTGTTCGTATAGCATCGAACAAGATTTGCGGGTGGGGCCGTGTAATGCCCTTACCGCGATCGTCGTATTCAACCTGCGTGGAACACGCCATGCGGCCTGAAACCAAGGTTTCCGCATCAATCATTCACAAAGAAAGGGATGTCGCAGAATGGCAGAGATTATAGCGTTCCCGCACCGTGTGTCGGACACTGGGGCCGAGCATGTGGCGGAGCAAAAGGACCAATACACAAGGGTCGAACAGAGTATCGATTTAATGATGAAGCAGATCGAAATAACAAAGACGGCAATAGCGAACTTCATCTCCTCGCATGGCCCCAACTCCAAAGATCCCTGAAAAAACAAGTTCACTGCGCGTTTCTACCAGATACGATTGCAATTTTTTCGTACAACTAAACACCTGTCCTAATCGGGATATTCCGAGGTTCAAATGGTCAAGCGCATAGAAAAAAGCCAGCTTCGCCAGGGAATGTTCATAGAAGCGGTGGAGGGCTTCTTGCTCGACAGCCCTATTCTCAACCGTCGATTTTTGGTGACCAACCACGCCGACGTTGAGACCATCAAAAGCAGTAACGTCACAGGGGTGTTTATAAACCCAGCCAAAGGCGCAGATGTAGTTGCAGTCAACAAACCAATTGCCGCGCGCAAACAAACTGCGATGCCCAAAAGTCAACGGCGCTCCGGCGAGAGAACACCCAAAAAAATTGCTTTCGATACGATAATTGAAACAACGGCTGCGTTGAAAACCATCTTCCACGATGCAGGGAAAGGCGAGCCACTGACGGCCGAAATGGTCGCGCCGGTCGTTAGGCGGATAATAGACTCCATAGATGTCGACCCGACGATTTTGGTCTCGATGACGAGACTAAAATCTCGAGATCAGACGAGTTTCCTTCACTCGATAGCAGTTTGCGCATTGATGGTAAGATTCGGGCGCGATTTGGGTTGTGACGAACAGACCGTTCTTGTTCTGGGAATGAGCGGACTTCTTCACGACATTGGCAAGGTCAGCATCCCGCTGAGAGTGCTCAACAAAGCTGGCGCGCTTTCTGATGCGGAAATGACGCTGATAAAGCGGCACCCTACGGTAGGACATGAGATCCTTTCGCGCAAACCTGGCATGCCAGTCGTTGTTCTGGATGTGTGCCTGCACCATCATGAGCGCTTGGACGGAAAAGGGTACCCGGAAGGAAAAAAGGAGCACGAAATCAGCCGAGCCGCCCGGATGAGTGCGATCTGCGACGTGTACGATGCGTTGACTTCCGCCAGGCCCTATCGTGAACCGTGGACATCAGATCGGGCAGCCGCCTGGATGCGAGATACTACAGGAGTTTTTGATCGATCGCTACTTTCAAAGTTTTTTCAGAGTGTTGTAGGGTTCTGAACAGGCGACGTCTAGGCAGTGGTCTTAATCCCCATATCGTTCCTAGCGATTTAACGCGTTGGCCGAAACAGCTATACAAACGGCGTTTGAGGACCTTTGTCGGAACACTGATGGCAACTCGCCAAATGTCGCTAGAAAAATCTGGTTCGATCTTCCTGAGTACTAGAACCCCCATCGACAGGCTATATCGCTTACGGAGGCGTCTTTGTCCAAGACCAGATCGTTTCGAACGCACTGCAGGCGTAGCCGAGTTGGTATTCCGCAATTGTGAATCCGGAGTACTGCTTGAACCCGTATTGCATGCTGCGAACGCTGACCCGGCTAAGTTCAGCCATGAACTGAGCCGAAGGACACTCCAGAAGGTGGCCGTGATATGTGGTCGAACACCAAGCCAGACTAAATTCCGGCGGCTAAGTCCATAGGACAATCGGATCGACGCTTCTCAATCTCGGCACCGCGCGCTTTTGATGGGATGCATGCAGATTATACTCAACCCTTCTAATCGTAGTGTTTAGCGATTTTGCAAACGCCAAGGATTTTCCGCAAGCGAGGCTTGGCATTTCAACCGCCAAGATTTTCGGTTTGCCCTTGTTATCTTTACAAGTCCGGCGGCGCGTTTGTTGCTGACAGATCCCAATATTGAGCTCGCTTTGGGCGGGGAGATCAATTGGTCTATCGATGTTCCGATGCGGTAGGGTGTAGTTGTTCCTCGCCCGCGATCTAGTCAATGTGAAACCTCGTTGCGCACGATGATCGCAGACATGTTGGAAATGCGCCCGGAGCCCACCGCGGGAGAAGCGGAATATCGAATGGTTGGATTTCTACGTAACTTAAATAGCGGTGATTTATCGCAATTCTTCATTCACCACCCCGAGGTAAAGCGTGAGAAACAGGCAATTCAACTCACAAAATTTTGCAGCAATGCCGCAAGGACTTCATCCGTTGTCAATAATCATCCTTCATTTTGCGCCCATCCGATAAGCGGACCGTTGTTTCCGAGCCGTTCCCAGGCAGGTAGGGCTTTCCGGGCTTGACGGCGGGGCGCGTTGCCAGTCGTCGGTAGCTGGACCCATAGCTAGCGGTACAGGGTCATTGTGATGTGTGGAGGCTTATAGGATATGCGACAGGAGGAGGTATCGACTGTGAGCGGCTTTCTATATGTCCAGGAACGAACGTCCGAGGACGCTAGGCTTGCCGCGCTGCAAGATCTCCAAATCTCAGGTGGCGGTCCGGAAGAAACACTCGACCGCATGGCTCGGCTATTAAAGACGAGCCTAGGTTTCCCGGTTGGCTACGTCGCACTTATCAATCTGGACAGACAAATCATCAAGAGCAGGCTCGAGCTTTCAGTCTGCGACGGGACGAGAGCCGGCGCCTTTTGTTCCCGCACCATCGACATGAGTACGCCCCTGATTATTCCAGATACTTTACAAGATCCAAGAGTTTCGACGCTCCCGCAGGTCAGATCAGCGCCGTTTATTCGGTCGTATTGGGCTTGCCCTCTTACGACGCATTCTGGCTTCAATATCGGAACTCTCTGCGTCGTCGATTTTGTGCCAAGATTTCCTCGAAATGGCGATGACGCTATTCTGAGAGATTTCGGTCGACTTGCGATCGAATACATCGAGCTACGTGCGCAGGTTTCTACTGATCCTCTAACGGGTGTCCAAACCAGGCGCACGTTTTTTGCAGATGGCGAGCACATCTTTGAGAGCTGCCGCTCGCGGCGTGACGCATTGAGCTGCATAGTTTTCGACCTTGATTACTTCAAGGCCATAAATGACACGTGGGGCCACTCGATGGGAGACGATGTTCTTCGCATGACAGGAAATCTGCTTCGCAAGGAGCTGCGCTCTGACTTCATCATTGGACGTGTCGGTGGTGAGGAGTTCGCAGTACTGCTTCCCAGTGAAAGGCTCGATGGTGCTTTTAGATTGGCCGAAAGACTGAGGTGTTTGTTGGAGGGTTACGCGTCGCCCAGTTGTCCTACGATAACCGCGAGCTTCGGAATTGCCGAATGTCTGGCTTCTGACAGATCCATTAATGACCTAATTGAGCGCGCTGACGCCGCAGCTTACACAGCTAAAGCGGCAGGGCGTAACTGCACGTTTCCGAGGGTCTGTTCCAGTCCGGCCGAATAGGGTTCCGAGTGGAACGTTCCGAATTTACGTTTTAAGGTTTCACCGGGGCCTTCCGCGTCAAGCGGCTGCTTGCCCTTTTACCTCGAATGAACTTTCATCCGGCTTCAATCCGCTAGGCGGGCTCGGGGCGCCTCTCGAATTCATCAGCCATGAATTGGCACCTTGTTGCGATTTCAATCCATGGGGCTGTTCTTCGTCATACTATCTACGCCAATCTTCATCGTTCGCGGGTATCCGCAAGGGGTAGGAACCAAGCTGGCTTAGACATTCCGCTCGCAAGCAGCCGCTTCAATGAACGCATTATAGCTCGGCTTGCCTAGGCGTGAGGGCGTCTACCGTTACGCACTACACATAGGCCAGAGATCGAGATCGCGGGACACGGCAATTATGGTCGTCGCATATCCGGCTTGTCGACATTTGTTCAAGGGTTTGTACGACAACTTCACCTCTATAGGGTTAGGTGCCCAACGCTCGCGTTCTCACGCACGCGGGCAGATCTCAGCGGCTGCCGGTAGCCCTTCGCCACACCGCTACAGAATGTTCTGCATGTCCAAGAATGTCTTCAATGTGCTCCGTACTTTTCCCAGCCGGGAAAATCACCGGGAAACGCTGACCCAAATTGGCGCAGTTTGAAGAGTTCAGATCAATCCCTTCGCTAGCAGACTTGCTGCTGTGTAATACGTGAAGATATGGCGGGACGGTCTGAGATCCGAGATGTTATCTAGTCGAGGGAGTTTTTCTAGGGCATCGCTAAAGTGCATTGGAGCCAAAAACGCCAAGCGTTGTATAGGTTCAACGCAATTCACAGCTTACTTCGTTTTGCCAGAGACAACCAAGAGTTTGTTTATTGTGAAATCTCTGTGTTTTCGTGACGCATTATAAATTCCTTAAACATATTATATATCATATATTGAAGTTGCATCCGAGATGCTTGTCGGAGCACCCCCGCTGACGATGCTGACATGAGGTCGCGGTCGTTTTGCCTTCTGCATCGTTATCCAGGAGTTCATAATGTCACGGCCGAAAATCAAATCTGCATTAACGCTGCTACTAGTGCTCGTCGGCTGCGTGTTCGTCGCATTTGCCGGATTCGCAGTCTACAGCATGAACACGCTAAACAATAACGTCGCGGAGGTTGCAACCGAATGGTTGCCCGGTGTCTCTGGGGCTAAGGAGATGAATATTGCCTTGTCAGCGATGCGTCGCGACTATCTTAACCATATCATGGCTCTCGATGATGCCAGCCGCAAAGAGGTCGAACTGACCCTCGATAGCGATTCAAATCATTTCCTAGAAGAGCTGTCCAAGAATGAGATGTTGACTAGAGATGGTGCAGGGCAAGCCTTAATGAAAGACATCCGCTCCATGTTTACCGCCCTGCAAGGTCTTGCAGCACCCATGCTGGCATTGTCCAGCGAGGGGAAATTCACTGAGGCGAAGATCTATCAGCAAACGAAGGTTCGGCCGGCCGCATCTGAATTGACGAAGGCCATCGATCAGATCGTAACGATCAAAACCGAGGGATCCAACGTTTCTTTTGAAACGAGCAAGCAGGTCTTCCGAACAACTATGACTTTCACTCTCGTTGCAGTTCTGGTTGGTCTGACCGTGATCGCCGGAGGCATCTATTTCGGTTTGTCGGGAATAGCGATGCCGATCGAAGCGATCACTGTCTCAATGAAGCAACTCGCTACGGGAAATACGTCGACACCGATCCCCTACGAGGGAAGGGCGGACGAAATTGGTGATATGGCGGCTGCGGTTGCCGTCTTCAAGAAAAACGCATTGGCAAATATTGAACTTGAGGCAGAAGCCGCCCACGAACGGAGCATGACGGAGAGCGAACGGGCTCGAAGCGCGGAGTCCGCTCGTGTAAAGGCCGAGGAAATGCGCGCTGCGACGGACGGCCTTGCTGCCGGTCTGTCACAACTGGCGAAAGGTGACCTCTCATTCCAACTAAACCATGCCTTCGCGCCTGACTTTGAGACTTTGCGTCAGAATTTCAACGCTTCTGTACTTCAGCTTGCGCAGACACTTCAGTCTGTCGCTACTGCTGCAGCGTCCATAGACAGCGGATCAAAAGAAATTAGCCAGAGTTCCGACGACCTGTCAAAACGAACAGAACATCAAGCAGCGTCGCTGGAAGAGACCGCTGCAGCGCTCGACCAGATCACCACAAACGTCTCGAACTCTTCGCAGCGCGCAGAAGAGGCGCGGGTAATCGCTGGCCAAGCCAACGCTAGCGCCATGCAATCCGGACTGGTTGTGGCGAATGCGGTCAATGCGATGGAACGCATTGAGCAATCGTCGGGCCAGATCTCCAACATCATTTCTGTGATCGACGAGATCGCATTTCAAACCAATCTGCTTGCCTTAAATGCCGGCGTGGAAGCGGCCCGCGCAGGCGAAGCAGGCAAAGGGTTCGCAGTCGTCGCGCAAGAGGTCCGCGAACTTGCTCAGCGCTCGGCTCTGGCTGCAAAGGAGATCAAGGATCTGATTAGGAACTCTACTCTCGAAGTTGAAAGTGGCGTCAAACTCGTTCGAGAGACGGGCACTGCCTTGAAGATAATTGGAGACTACGTAGGGACAATCAATCAACATATGGACGCAATTGCACTGTCCGCGCGCGAACAATCCGTTGGTCTTGCTGAAGTCAATACCGCCGTCAACCAAATGGATCAGGTCACCCAGCAGAATGCGGCAATGGTGGAGGAAATGAATGCCGCAGGTGCGACTCTGGCCCAAGAGTCCAACCGGTTGAGAGAACTCATATCGCAGTTTTCACTTGCTTCAGCCGTAAAGGGAAATCAGCACGGATCGCTCGGGCGCGAACAGTGGGCCGCGTAGGCCAGTTATGTCAATGTTGGACTAACCAGGTGGCAGCCAAAGAGCGACGGCGGGCCTGAAAATCTCCTCTCACACTCCCAAGCGTCAAGTCAACGACCCGCCGCGTAGAACGCCGCGGGTCGTTTGTTTCCATGACTATGTTTTCGTCCCAAACCACGAGAATTCAATCGTCCGAGTGACTCTATTGACCTCGGTTTGGCACCCCTCCATTCGCGGAGATCGAAACGGAATAGAGGTAAGCGCGAATTTCTCCGCACCTTCTGCAATTGAGTGAGCTTTGGCATGAGGTGTCCACCTAAAAGAGGTGGACACCAAGTGATGGATGAAGGTCAAAAACTCGCGGTACGACTGGTCGGTCGGAATGGAAGGCGGCGCTTCGATCAAGGGTCGAAAGATCGCCTTGTTACAGCCTGCCTTGAGCCCGGTGCATCAGTATCGAAACTTGCGCGAGAACACGGGGTCAATGCGAACCTCGTTTGGAAATGGATCAGGAAACACACC